>CAYHUY010000011.1:22561-26647 GCA_964360265.1 uncultured Gammaproteobacteria bacterium
CGGCGTTGGGGTGGCGGTTGGCGCCGCAGGACAAGTAATCCGTATATCTTGGTTTATAGTTCCTCCGTTCGTTCCGCATACGCTTTTACTGACGGGATTTGAGGTACAGCCGGGTGGTAGATTGGTAATCGAAAGACAGCCGTCAGCAAAAGGTGGACAACTGCATAAACCAAAATCAAAGCTTTGACCGGGCGCCCTAGATACTAACTCCCCAGGGCATTGCCTATTTGGGTTTTGTGCAAGAGATGTTCCTTCGCAGTACACGGCTATATTCCCACCCGGCCAGTTTGTCGCGGAAATTGTTCCATATATTCCAAGACATATATTATTGTTGTTGTGAGTTGAAAAAACCGGTGATTGACTCATTGACAAAAAAATAACTGTCGAAAAAATAAAAATCAAAAAGTTTAAAAAAATTCTCATAAGCTGTTTGCTGCTGTCTGATTATATTTAACCAATTCCTTTTTTTTGCCCGCCAGCCATTGTTCATAATCAAGGCCACTCCCTGAGTTGACGCTGATCACCTGAATAACAGCACCGCCCGAGCCGTCGGTCCATATGCTCTTTTTAAGCTCCCCCTTCTGTAAAGAAAAAAGTGTGTCATAAAACTCCTGCCCCTCGTTTCTCTTATCGTAAACATATGTTCTTGGTTCACCAAATACTGAATCGTCTACTTTAGATTTAATAAGATAACCATTGAGGGCAAGGATAGGCTGAAGTATTGGATATCTGCTGTAAAGAATTTGAGTTACAAGCAAAGGATCTTCTTTGTTTTTTAATTTTTCCTCCGCCTCATCAAGAGCAATTTTTCCTGTTTGCCTTATTTCTTCGTATTCTGGTGTCTGGGGATAATCTGCAGGCGGCGGGACCCAAAAAGATATTTCATAAGCACTTACGGATTCAATACTTACGGCCGTAATCTTTTTTTTCAACGTATCATAGTATTGCTGTTTTGATTCTGCGGGAGGAATCACTATCCCTAATCTTTTTGCTTCTGAATCTAAAATTTCTCTCTCAACGGCAATGTCAAGAAAAAGCTTAGTAACAGTGCTGTCTATGGCGGAAGGAAGATATTGTTCCTTGGCAATCTCCTCAACAGTGCCTTTATATAGCTTCTCTCCTGCAACTGTCGCTAAAAGAGGATTTTCAGAAGACCTGAATGTAAAGTACCAGGCTGCAACTGCAACTATAATAAGCACTAGCAGTACTGGAATAAGAATTACGAACGAGGCTCTTATGCCCGATTTTTTTTGCCCGGATGAAATCTCCGAAACCGGAATTTCAGTTTGGTCTGCAATTTGGTCTGGTTTGTTATCTTCCATAAATCAAAGAATAAAGAGAGTTAAACCTAATGTAAATAATATAACTATGCCCATCCCCAAAGCAAGTGCATTCTCAATGTTTCCGGGCGGGGCAATTGTTGGCAAAGGCGCAGATGTTGTCAAAGGCGCAGATGTGGGTTTTTCAACTAATGTTGGACTACTGCAGCATGATGATACAGACGGAGTCTGTTTACAGGCACTTTCAAAAGAAGGCATAGCGCAGTATCCTTGTCCACCCGCACCAATTGCGCATATTTGTCCAATTTCACAGTTTTGATTTGTTGCGCATGGAAATCCGCAAGCTGCTTTTGCCGGTGCGGTTGGTGTGGCAGTTGGTTCAATAAGTGCATCCACTTCACAAAACAAGGAGTGAGAACCGGCAGCACCCACTGCGCCACATGAATTGACGGCAGAAACATCACACTTGTACGTTTTGTTTTGGGTAACTGGAAATGTGATACGGTTTAACGCTGCGTCAACTTCCTCGCCCTTCACTGTCGCAGATGACTCTACTTGTGCTACGGCAAGTTTATATTTAGTCGCGCCGGCAACTGCGCTCCAGGAACATGCGGCCTCAGTAAAATTACATACGCTGCCTGTACAATTTGGAAATTCCACTTGTACATTTTGAACTTGAGCAGGTTGTGGACATGATTGCTGCTGGGATACTTGTCCACCTATTGGTTGATCTGGCTGGTCAGCTCTTGAACGAGGGTCCTGTTGCTGTGAAATAAGATAAAGAGTCAATGCCAAAACTCCCAAAAGAGCCAAACCTGCTGCAAGCAGTATAATTATCTTTTTGTTCATTTAAATACAGAGCACTTACTATAGCATATGACAATTATTTATAAAACGTCAAGCCCCGAAGATATCTATAAGGTTATTATTTATTACCTGCCTGCCGGCAGGCAGGTTGATTATTTTTGATCTATTTTGTTTGTCTTTTGTTCTATTTATTTTCGATTATTTTTCGTATAAACTAATATTAGCCATATGCGGAGCATACTTCACGTTGACTTTGATTCTTTTTTTGCTTCCTGCGAACAGCACTTTAACCCTAATCTACGGGGTAAGCCTATTGGAATAACTGCCGAAAACGGCAGGAATTGTGTTATCGCAGCAAGCCGCGAAGCAAAAGCCAAGGGCGTTAAAAGTCCTAATACAGCATGGACAGCAGCAAGAATTTGCCCGGAGATAGTTTTCCTCAAGGCGGATTTTGAAAGATATCTTGAGATTACAAAAAAGCTGTTGCAAATCGCGAATCGCTATTCGCCTGTAGTCGAATTGTTCTCACTGGACGAGGTTTTTATAGATTTAACACCTGTTCTGCATCTCCATACAATACACCCCCGAGGTGGAAATGATGCTACACCTCGGGGGTGGGAAGAAAAAGCGATATTAAACGTCGTTCAGGATTTCAAACAAAGATTAAGAGACGAAATCGGCCCAACTATCACCGTTTCAATGGGGGCTTCGTATAACAAGTTATTAGCAAAGCTTGCGACAAGCATTAATAAACCGGATGGGTTCGCGATGATTGACAAATCGAACAAGGATCGGGTTCTGTCAGAAATCGAATTAACAGATATTATGGGAATCGGAGAAAGATATAAAAGGCGTTTAAATATATTAGGAATTTTTAATTTCCGCGATTTGCGAGAATATCCCATGCATTTACTTAAAAAAGAATTTGGAAATGTTGCGGCTCAAAATCTCGCGGCCTTGTCTTTGGGTATTGATGATTCTCCTGTTGTTTCGTATGCTGAAGATGTCGAAACCCGCCAGAGGCGAGGCTCGCCTTCGGCGGCAAAATCGGTTGGCCGCAATTATTGTTTACCCAAAAACGAATACAGTCATGAGAAAATTCAAAAAACAATTTATGAGCTATGTGAAGAGGTGGCCATAAAACTTCGTCGTTTAAAGATGAAAGGCAGGACAATCGGATTGTATCTGCATGGAAACGAACAGATGGGCGCAAGAAAAACAATTCCCAGATATACAAGTTCGGGAAAAGAAATATTTGAGGTTTGTTTGAAATTGTTGAGAAAATGGTCCGCCTCGGACTCGCCTCGCGGCGAAGCGGATCGACCGAGTCGAGACGGGAAGCTTTCTTATGTAAGACAGGTAAGTATTTATGTTTTAAATTTAATAAATGAACAGTATGTCAATCCGTCATTATTTGAAAATCCTAAGAATGATATAATTGTAAGACTCGTTGATCAAATCAATGACCGTTTTGGCCACCACACGATTCGAACAGGCTATTTAATAGATGCACCCAAACTTCATACTAAACCAAATGGCTATATGGCAGATAGGTGGCACCGCAAGGAGATCAAAGGATTAGAAGTTAGTAATCACTTATAGATTTTTGTATCCCGTATTAGATAACGTACTCTTTAATACAGCTTTAAGCTGTTCCATACCAGTACTGCTTTTAAGAAATGTTTCCCGTGCTTTAGCGTCAGCTTCGTTAAAAAAAAACTCATAGTAAATTAGCCTAAATGGTTCTCTGTATGGTTTTCTAAATGATTTCCTATATGAGCTTTTTCCTTTCGTTGGAGACGTTTTTACAAGGGTACGTTCCAATAATCGAATCTCAAGATTAGTGGTAAATCCAATGTGTAATCTATTATCTTTTAAAGAAAACAAAACACAGACAAAGTGCCCGTCTAGAGAAAATTTAAACCTTTCTCCCATGTGATTTGAAATATTTTTTGACGTCAATCCTAGGTTAGTTTTTGTCTAGTTGAATCTTGTGAGC
>CAYHUY010000012.1:0-23045 GCA_964360265.1 uncultured Gammaproteobacteria bacterium
CGGGCGCCGTTTGTTTTACTCTCTCGCAATTCACAATACGCTCTTTAATTAGAAGCGGTGGGGATTTAGTTATTGATTCCAACTTGTTCTTCCAGTCTTTTAAAGACTAATCGTGTATTTTCTCCAGTATTACTATCAAAAGCCCTTTTTATTAATGCGTAAAATCTTTTTTCAAGATACTCAGCTCCTATATCCGTTGGTGCTCCGATAATTGCGATCGAGTTATCATGGGCCATAAGTATTGATGGCTTAAGGAATGTTAGGAAGACGGGCCTAGATATTTCAGGTTCGATTTTGTCTAAAATGTCCTGCCAGAGATTTTCCATATGGAATTAATCAAAAAAAATAATTACGACGAGGAAATAATCCCGGCATCCTCTTCTAATCGTTCTATTCTTTGCCTGAAATCTTCGTCTTGGCGCTCGATAATCATGTGAATAGCTTTTGTTTCCAAGATTAAACCATCTATTTTGTCCTCTATTGGTTCGAGAAGAACTTTTATTTTCGCGAGGTCATCTTTTGTCAACATAGACATTTAACTATATTGCATACGAAAGACTGTTTACAATAAGACATTTTATGTCAAACCATATCCGGAAGGACGCGCATATTCACTCTATAATTAGGTGAATTAGGTTATTAGTGGTATAATGCAATTAGTCGCAGATGGTATGCGAATACATTTGCTTATATTTTGAGCGAGTTTACTAAAAGATAAAAGATACCTCATTTTTCTCACTTGTTTGTATCTTCTTCCCACATTAAACCACTTCAACTTTTGAGCAAATCTATTCGTATACCAAATCGATAATTTTTAAGAGAGGAGGAACAATAAATGACAAATAAATTATTTATAGGAAGTCTTGAGTATTCAACAACTGACGCGCAACTGGAAGAACTCTTTGCCACAATTGGAAAAGTAATATCCGCAAAAGTTATAACTGATAGAGATACAGGCGTAGGTAAAGGTTTTGGTTTTGTAGAAATGGAAACACCTGAAGTTGCAAAAGAAGCCATGGATAAACTTAACGGAACACAACTTAATGGCCGCTCAATTGCAGTAAAAGAAGCTACACCAAGACCAGAAAGATAAGGCATGTATAATTCCAAACGGAGAAACCATAGCCATGGCAGACATGGTAATGGTTTCTATGTGAAAAAACTTGACCCGAACCTCTTTATTAAAAGAGCCAACGGAGTTAGCGTTCCTATTGAGCAAAACGCCTCAGGAGTGCAATTTTCCGAGTATAATATAGTGGCTAAATTAAAATACAACATTGCAAACCACGAGTACTCTGTTTCAACCGCAATCCAAGAAAACGCAATTCCGCAGATCCTTGCCGGGCACGACGTTATTGGTATTGCAAATACTGGAACCGGAAAAACTGCAGCCTTTTTAATATCGCTTATTAATAAATCCTATCTTGATCGCAATCAAAGAGTTTTGATAGTTGTTCCCACTCGTGAACTTGCCGTGCAGATTGGTGAAGAATTTCAAATCTTTGCAAAAGGGATGGACTTGGAAGCTGTGACAACCGTTGGAGGAGTAAATATTAGACGTCAAACTCATGCATTGAGGCATAGGCCACATTTTGTTATCGGTACTCCGGGAAGACTTAAGGACTTAATAGACAGGAGAGAACTGAATTTAATGCTTTTTCAAAATGTAGTTCTTGATGAAGTGGATCGAATGGTTGATATCGGATTCATAAAAGACATAAAGTACCTTATTTCACTCTTGCCAAAAAATCGCCAATCATTATTTTTCTCAGCAACGGTGAACGGAAAAACGCAAGAAATTCTACGAAGTTTTGTAACGAATCCTATAACCGTATCCGTAAAACAACAGGATACAGCAGAAAATATAGAACAGGATGTAGTACAAGTGCACGGTAACAGACACAAAACAGATGTGCTGCATGACTTATTAATACAACCGGGATTTGACAAGGTTCTAATTTTTGGAAGAACAAAATGGGGAATGGAGAAGTTAATGCGTACATTAGTTGAACGTGGTTTTAAAGCAGGCGCAATTCATGGTAATAAATCCCAGAATCAACGTCAACAAGCACTTGAGAATTTCAAAAATGGCGAGTTGCAAATATTAATTGCAACAGATGTTGCCTCACGCGGCCTTGACATTGAGGACGTAACCCATGTCATTAACTATGATACTCCCGCGTCATATGATGACTACATTCATAGAATAGGAAGAACGGGACGTGCCGGTAAAAGGGGCATTGCACTAACATTTGTGGAGTAAAACAATATGAACATTTTATTTATTAGTCCCAATTCTCCCTATGAGAGCATCGGAGGAATTGAGCGCTATATTACAAATCTTGTAAGTTTCTATAAGACTAGATCTGACTGTAAAATACACCTCGTATTGCCCACAACAGGCAAAAGCAAAATTGAAAAAGAAGGAAACATAACCATTTATTATGATGATAATTTTTCAATACCTCGGGAGGCAGCGCGCCATCAAAAAGAAATTGCAAAAAATGCCCGATTGCTCTCTACCCTTGTAGGAAACATAATTGAGAATAAAAAGATTGACATTATTTGTGCCGAAAACCTCATATTCGGTCCTCCAGCAATATATAGCTTGCTTCTTAATATGACTGCTTCCTTGCATAAAATCCCTTTAGTATTGAGGCTTCATTCGTTTGCAACTACAGATCTCCAGGTAGAACTCATTAATCAACTTATGTGGAGTAAAATAAGTTGCGTAAGTCAGAGCGTTGCCGGTGACTGCTTTCAAAAAGGAACAGACATAGACATTCTATCTACACATTACTTAGGAGTTAATTCCAATGATTTCAAGCCAAGCACAAGAAAAGCATATGATCTAAAAGCAAAATTGAATTTACCCAAAACCCGTAGGATTATTTTAACCGCCACCAGAATTATTCGGGGCAAAAAAAATATACTTCAGGAAAAAGGAATTATTAATTTAATCCAAGCATTCTCAAGACTCTCACCCAGATATCCCAATTTAGAGCTTCTTATTGCTATTGGTAAACCACCTGAAAACCTAACGGATGAATTTAATATTGCACATGAAATGCTTCAAGGATATATCAAACTTCATAACATTGAAGCGCACACAACGCTAAAAATGTTCAGATTAAATGAAATGCCTGATGTTTATAGGGGATCGGATATTTTTGTCTTGCCTTCCGAAAATGAAACATTCGGTCAGGTATTTATTGAAGCCATGAGTTGTGGATTGCCTGTGATTGGGACAAAAGTTGGAGGAATACCTGAGATAATCAGCGACTCCTATAATGGGTATTTGGTTGCGCCTAATGATGCAAGTATTCTTGCGCAGCGAATTGAAAAACTTATTAACGATAAAAAGTCACGCGATAAATTTATAAAAGCAGGTATAAAAACTGTGCAAAGTAATTTTACTTCAGAAAAACAATTGACAGAATTTCATAAAATGCTCGAGAAAGTTGTGACAGATAACCACTAAAATTGAGTTATCCAAGACTTGTGGTTGACATATTAATCATCCTGTAATAAAATTAACCCCTGAGGCTGGCTTCTATGTTGGTTCTAACAAGAAAATCAGAACAAACAATATTAATTGGGGAGAATATTACCGTTGCCCTACTTGGCATTGATATAGACGGAGCTAAACTTGGGATCAGTGCTCCTGGCGATGTAATTATACACCGTGAAGAACTGGATCCCGAAGACATACCACTCATGATCCACGAAAGGCACGGGGGAATGTTGGTTCTACATAGACAAGCAGGAGAGGGCGTTGCAATTGGGGAGACTGTGTTTGTTAGGGTGCTCAAAATGCGTAGCCATCGAATTAAAGTAGGAATCGATGCTCCTTCCGATGTTAAAGTCGAAAGAGGAGAAAACACTAGTGAAGGCATACCGCGTAGATATAAAGAGAGGTTTTAATAGCAGTTATCTTCCCTATATAAAATTATTCCGATTTTGTTTTCCTCAACATTTTGGTCCCAAAAAGGACTATAATGTATTTATGGATGATAAAAATCATCTAAGCTTAATCCTCCTAACTTATAAAGGCAAGGTGCTCCTCATGCACAAAACAAATGGCCCTCGCGATGAAGAAAATCACCCATGGTCTTTTATAGGCGAATCTCGCGAAAAAAAAGAATCCTTTGAAAACGCATTGGCAAGACGCGTAGAAAAAGAAATGGGCATAAAGATTGAGAACGTTGAATTTGTGTCAGAATCTTGTTATCACGCCAGACTAACGGACGAGAATGTAAACAACATACAACGGGCAGAAAACCAACTGCTTGATTTTTTTTCTCTTAAGGAATTAGATAAACTTTCTTTGTCAAAACTAACACAGCAATTCCTGTCTAAGCTCGACTCCCTCGTAATATAAACTCGGCAGTTGCGGCTTTCGTGGTAAAATACCAGAATGATTCAGTATAAACACGCTTTTTTGGGTGGGACTTTTGACAGGCTCCATCTTGGGCACAAATACTTTATTGACGTTGCGGTAAATCAGTCCGAACACATTTTTCTTGGACTCACTTCCGACTCGTTTTTAGGAAGAAGAGTTTATCGGAACCTGATTGAACCATATACTGTTCGTGAACGTAAATTAAAAGAATATCTAAAATCCCAAAATTATCTTAATAAAACAACCATAACGCGCCTCCAGGATATATATGGCCCTAGCATCTTACCTGAAACTTCCGGCGCGCTATTTGCGATTAATGAAAGCTTTGCAAATGCTCGCTTAATAAACAAGAAACGGAAAACAGTAGGATTACCGGAACTTAAAGTAATTATTGTTCCTATGGTTAAAAGCGATGATGGAGGATTTATTTCCTCCAAAAGAATAAGAGCCGGGGAGATTGATCGCGAGGGCCATTCTTATTTGAAACTATTCAACAAACATCAAAAATTAATTTTGCCCGAAGATTTGAAAGAAGAACTTCGAAAAAAATTTGGGAAAATTCTAAAAAATAATGATGATTATAAGAATCTTAACAGTGCGTTCGTGATTACTGTTGGAGATATCACAACGGCCAACATGATCAAAAACGCAAAGATACCCAATGTAAGCATTTTTGATTTTAAAACAAACAGGAAAAAGATTACTGACCAAAATATACTCAAGCTTTTGCCAAAACCTAATGCAATGGTTCAAAATGCCCCAGGCACTATAGAAAAAGGCGCGGCTGATATAGTATACTCTAAAATCCACGAATCCCTCAAAAGCAAGAATAAATATGCTATACAAGTTGAGGGAGAAGAAGACCTTCTTGCCCTCCCCTCAATACTTTTTTCACCACTTAATTCTATGGTCGTTTATGGTCTCCACGATATAGGAGCAATCGCTGTAAGGGTTGGTGAAGATATAAAAGCCGACATAAAAGAAATTACAGCCAAGTTTAACAAACCATAAAGGAGTTGACCCCGATTTAATCGGGGTTGACAAAAAAAATACCTTTTGCTACACTTAATTATGGAGGCCAATAATTCACACCCACCTCTTACTCTCTCCTTCAACGATGTTCTACTCCTGCCCGGCTACTCTGACTTCTCAAGAAACGAGATTGATCTTTCAACTAATTTAACACATACAATTAAGCTTAAAATTCCTTTCGTTTCAGCTCCTATGGATACCGTAACCGAATCGAAACTCTCAATAGCTCTTGGGGGGCTTGGCGGAATAGGAATTATTCATAGAAATCTTACAGTCGCAGATCAGGCCATAATGGTTAAGAAAACAAAGTCAAAAAAAGTCTTAGTTGGAGCAGCTAGTGGATCAGGTCTTGGCTTTGAAGAAAGAGTTAGAGCTCTTGTTTTATCGGGAGTTGACCTAATTCTTATAGACTCGGCTCACGGATTTACAAAATCTATAATAGATGCCGTTGGGTTTATTAAGAAAACTTATCCTAAGGTGCAACTTATCGCCGGAAATGTGGCAACATATGAAGGAGCAAAAGCACTTATCCATGCAGGAGTAGATGGGCTTAGGGTTGGTATGGGACCAGGAGCAATATGTACAACCCGAATAATTTCCGGCATGGGGGTTCCACAGATAACAGCAATACAAGAAGTAGTAAGAGCTACAAGAAAATCAAAAATTACTATTATTGCAGATGGTGGAATAGTAAATTCGGGTGATATGGTAAAAGCGCTTGCTGCAGGCGCAGATACTCTCATGATGGGAGGATTTTTTGCTTCCGCAATTGAATCTCCGGGTAAAAAAGTAAAGCTACAGCCAAGCCAGGTTCCGCATAGGTTTAAGAGCATAATCGGGAACGGCAAGAGTTTTATTTTTAAAGAGTATCGAGGTATGGGATCTGAGGCTGCAATGAAAAGAGGCGCAAAAATAAAGTCTGAAGACGAATTCCACGGTAAAAACTACAATGATCGAGTGCTTATTGCTGAAGGGGTCGAGGCTCTTGTGCCAATAAAGGGGAACGTTCGGGAAGTGGTTGAAATAGCCCTTGGCGGGATTAAGTCTGGCTTTTATTATTGCGGATTTAAAACTATCGAGGAGGCACAAAAAAAAGCTAATTTTATTCAAATAACACAAGCTTCGCTCACAGAGTCGCACCCGCATGACATCTTAGTTACTAATCCAGGAAAAAGCTATATCTAGGATGATTTATATTGTTGACTTCGGCTCTCAAACTACGCATTTAATTTCAAGGCGGCTAAAAGATCTGGGCATAAAAACAAAAATTATTGAATCTCGCCGTGCTTTTGAAGAAATTTTAAAATCTAAGGCTCTTGGCATCATCCTATCAGGGGGACCCTCATCTGTGTATGGAAAGGGTGCGCCAACTATTAATAAAGAGGTATTTGATCTCGAAATCCCAATCTTAGGAATTTGCTATGGCTTTCAACTGACAGCAAAACTGCTTGGTGGAAAAGTTATCGCAGGAAAAAAAGAATACGGACCGGCAAACTTAGAACTAAAAACGAAAAACTTAAAACAAGAAATTGCTAAAGGCCTATCTGAAAGTTCGACTGTCTGGCAAAGTCACGGAGATGAGGTCATAAAGATCCCTAATGGATTCGAAATTATTGGATCAACGTCAACCGTTCCATATGCTTTCGTCGCGGATTTTGCCAGGAAAATATTTGGAGTTCAATTTCATCCGGAGGTTGAACACACAGAAAATGGAATTAAAATTCTTGAAAACTTTGTAAAGATTTGCGGAGTGAAAATTTCGAAGAAAAAAATAAATATTCGAAGTCTGATCGAAGATATTAAAAAAACTGTTGGAGACAGTTGCGTTATTGGCGCAACCTCAGGGGGCGTTGATTCAACTGTTGCAGGAACTCTAGCCGCACGCGCGATTGGCAAACGTTTTATTCCAATATATGTTGAGAATGGCCTGATGCGTGAGGATACAGCAGAATACGTCGAAAAGATTTTCAAAAAATTTGGAATTAAACCAATAATAGTTCGCTGTCAAAAAGAGATGCTCAAAAGACTTAAGGGCATAACAGATCCTGAAAAAAAACGAACAATTATCGGCAATTTTTACATCGAGATATTTGAGAAAGAGTTTGAGAAGTTAAAGAAAATCAAACCCATCACTCACCTTTTGCAGGGAACAATTTATTCTGATGTCATTGAAAGCCAAGGCACAAAACATTCAGCGAAGATCAAAAGCCACCATAACGTAAGCGCTCTTCCAAAAAATATGAAGCTAAAATTGCTTGAACCTTTAAGGTTTTTTTATAAAGATGAAGTTCGTAGAATAGGAAAAGAGCTTGGACTTCCCGATGAATTCGTCTTAAAACAACCTTTTCCTGGTCCAGGGTACGCAATAAGAATCCGGGGGGAGACAACAAAGAAACGACTGGAACAAGAGAAACTTGCTGACAAAATTATACTCGAGGAACTTGAACACGCAAACATTTTACCGAATGTTTTTCTATCTTTTCCCGTTCTGACGGGAACACAATCAACTGCTGTAAAAGGAGACGCCCGATTTTTTGGAGAAGTAGTTGCTGTTCGTATTGTAGAATCAAACGACGTTATGACTTCAACATGGGCAAGAATCCCATACGATATACTGCAGAAAATTTCAAGTAGAATTGTAAATGAAGTACCTCATGTCTCGCGCGTTGTCTACGACATAACTACCAAACCCCCAGCCACCATGGAATGGGAATAAACAAAGTTAAAAGTTTAAAGTTAAAAATTAAAAGTTGATGTTATAATCGATCTATGATAAGTTTTGAGGATTTTGCGAAAGTTGAATTAAAGACTGGAAGGGTTTTAAGCGCTGAATCAGTTGAAGGTTCGGAGAAATTGATTAAGCTTATGGTTGATGTTGGAGAAGAACAACCGAGACAGATTTTGGCGGGAATTCGAAAATGGTACGAGCCTGAAATATTAGTTGGCCGAACAATAATTGTTGCTGCGAATCTTGAACCAAAAACTTTTATGGGGCTTGAGTCTCAGGGTATGCTACTCGCAGCACCTGCCCGCAATGCTTCGCAAAGCGAGGCAGGCGGGGACGGTGAAAAACCGATTCCTCTGACCACCCTAGAGGAAGTTGAGCCAGGTGCAAAAATTAGATAAGGCGCAAAATGTAAGGATAAAAGATAACTATTCCAACAACTACTGCAAAAAATGAAATCACTAAAACCATTCCCGCCGCAACGTCTTTTGCTTTCTTTGCCTCTTGCCTATGTTCATTTGTGATTAAATCAATCATTTCTTCGATTGATGTGTTTACCATCTCAGCCGATATGACAAACATAACCATCAACATAATTATTATTTTTTCGATCTTTGCAAGTCCCAGAATAAAACTCAAAACAAAAACTAAAATGCCTATCAAAACATGAATTTTTAGATTCCTATTATCGCGGAGTGCCTGAATTATTCCGTTAATCGCAAACTGAAATGAATGGTGTACTCCATTGTTCATAAGGGATAGATGTATTTTATAATGAAATACGAACCTATTACAAGTAATGTACCAAGTATTGTCCCCACAATAGTTTCTAATAAAACGTGCTTTTTAAGCACTATTCTTGACCACGCAACAACTGGGATAAGTATTAAGAGCAGAAAGAATATGCTTCCGTATAATATCCCAACAATCATTATAAAAGAAGAGAAAACTGCAAGATGAATGCTAGCTTTTATTTTTTTGTTTATTATTTGGGCAAGAAAAATTCCAAAAAGCAGAACCTCAAGACTAATAAGAAGAATTCGCGGACCATTTAACAAAAAAGCAACGATAAAATATAAAACACTAACAACTCCCGTAAATGCAAAGAGGGCTGTTCGTTCCCGTCTTTTTGAAACGTCGTAATCCGAGAAAAACCCGCGCTTCACTCCGTAAAAAACGAAGATAGCTACCAATCCTGAAAAAAATGAGGACAGAAGCGCCCAAATAGTTGCATACTGATAGCTCCCGCTTATTTTAAAAACTAAAAAAAAAGAAGCCGGGATAGAAACTATTAATGGATTCGAGAGGCCAGAGATCAATCGAGCGACTATATTCATTTATTTTTTATTTTTAATTATCGCTTCAAGTCCAGAAATAGTACCGGGCTGTCCTTGAATTTCAAGTTTTTCTTCAAACGGCAGGCCCTGAGGGCTTCCTGTCAAAACTTCGTATACGTCCCTTGTTGAAACACCCAGGGTATCTCGAACGGCAATTGTCGCATTCGAAATAGACGCTGCTTTCCATTCGAGATTAGATATCTTGAGGTATTTTTCTTTTAATTTTTCCGCAAGCTCTCTTTGCTTTGTATTCAAAATTATGTCTTCATTCCTTTCTACGAGATCTCTAAAATCTCCAAGCGTTTTCATTCTTGTTTGCGCAAGGGGGATATACTTTTCAAAGTTTGGTATTGAAGAGACTGTAGGATCAAACTCCAAGATTTGAGTTCTGAGTTCTGAGTTTTGAACTTTCCTAATGTATTCTCCATTCATCCACAATAGCTTCTTCTCATCAAAAATAGCTGGTGCTATATTTATGTTTTCTAGTTTAAACTCACGCTCAAAATCCTCCCTGGATAAAATCTCACGATCATCCTTTGGTGACCATCCCAAAAGCATTAAGTAATTAAGGAGGGCCTCAGGTAAAAATCCTTCATTTTTAAAATCTAGGACTGATTTTGCTCCTCTCCTTTTGGATAGTTTTTTTCTATCCGCTTCTAAAACATTTGGTACATGGGCAAAAATAGGCATATCAGCTTCCCAATCAAAAGCTTTATATAGGAGAATGTGTTTTGGGGTTGAGGAAATCCAGTCTTCACCGCGAATTACGTGAGATATTTTTTCCGTGTAATCATCTACAACATTTGCCAAATGATATGTTGGAAAACCGTCACTCTTAAGGATTACAAAGTCTTCAATTTCGTTATTTTTAAACTCTATTTTTTTACCGCCGACTGCATCTTGCCAAGATGTCTTACCTTCTTTTGGAACTATAAATCGGATTGCGCCGGAGTCCTCCCGTGCCAAGCGTTTCTCAACAAGTTCCAGGGCGTATTTTTTATACTCCTGAACCCTTTCCGACTGGATAATATATTCATCCCAAGCGACACCGAGCCAAAGAAGTGACTCTTTTATGGCTCTTTCAGATCCCTCGATCTTACGAGCCTGATCCGTATCTTCTATTCTTAAAATAAAGACACCATTATTTGCTTTTGCAAAAAAATAATTAAAAAGCGCTGTTCTAATATTGCCAACATGTGGAATTCCTGTTGGAGACGGAGCGAAACGAACCTTAACACTCATACGCTTGATTTTACCATAGCCGCGGCGATATACTCAATTAAACCCCTAAAAATGGGATTCATAAAAATGGCGACGCTTGCAAACGTAACACGCGAGACAAGAATCATCTTAAAACTTCTTGCTGTTTCACTAATCCTTATCACGGTTCTGTTTGTGTTTTATAAAGGCGGAGAGATTATTAAAAATACTTTTTTTCCAACGCCAGCAACTCCTCCCGAAGAAAAGTTTGGAAAATTACCTCCCATAGAATTCCCTGCGCAAAATCCCACAAGTCTCAAATACCGCATAAATACTGTTAGTGGTCGCCTGCCGAACTTTCCGGATAGAATAACTGTATATAAAACCAAAAAAAACCAAGCCAGTCTTGTTGCTCTTCAAGCAGCAAGGGAGAAGGCGAGAAATGTGGAATTTACTGAAAATGAAACAAAGATTAGCGAAATTCTCTACCAATGGGGAAATGAACTGGGCGATCAAATACGAATAAATATCCTTACTAATAGTTTCAGGATTTCATCAAACTATCTCAATAGTGTTTTGCCTACAAAAATAGTGGGACAAGTTGCAAAAAGAGAAGGCGCGATTGGCTTTATTAAAGACTTTCTTCGAGATATGAATATAGATATAACCAACATAAATGAGGAAGAAAGTACTTTGACGTACTTAAAAGCTGCAGGCGGGAAACTTGTGGAGGCAGCAAGTGAAGCTGATGCTCAATTTGTTCGAGTTGATCTATTCCAAAATAGAATTGATCAGGACTTTAAAATATATTATCCGAGCATAAGAGAATCTATTATGTATTTTATAATAAAAGGCGACGATAGTTTTCCAAAAATCGCAGAAGCCCAATTTACTTATGTTATCCCGGATGAAAATAATTCTTCAGCATATCCAATAAAAACTGCTGCGGCTGCTTTTGAAGACTTAAAGCTTGGAAATTCGTTGATTATTAACCCTGATCAAAATCAAACCGTGGTTGATATAATTGACGTGCGCCTTGGGTACTATATTGGAAATGAAGAACAACAATACTTTTTACCAATATTCATATTCGAGGGGAAGAACTTCACGGCTTATGTCCAGGCCGTATCAAACAAACCCCATGAGCAATAAATTCAATAAGACATTAAAGTAATATTTTTTATTGCGTTTATTATAATTGCTTGCGTATCTTCAAAGCGATCTGAACTGTTTAAAACTACAATTGTGTATTCCTTTCCTTCTTGTTCGACTGACGTAACCAAAACTCCACCTGCTTCCTCCGTAAACCCCGTCTTTACACCATTAACACCATTTATTCCCAGTAGTGCATTTAAGTTTTTGAGCTCGTGGACAATTTGTCCCGACGCATCATAGACAGATTTTTCTCCTGTGGAAACAATCTTACGAAATACCTTGTTCTCCATAGCATATGCTGCAAGCCTTGCTAAATTAAAGGCAGTAGTATAATTTTCGTTCTCAAAACCTGCTGGATCAACAAAATGTGTATTTTCAAGCCTTAAGTCACGTGCTCGCACGTTCATTCTTTTAACGAATGCCTCTTTCCCGCCTGGGTAATTCTCAGATAGCACGTGAGCCGCATCATTACCAGATGGCAACATAAGTCCATAAAGAAGACTTTCAACTGTTATTGTCTCTCCCTCCTCAAGTTTCATCTTTGAACCGGTAATTTCATCAACTCCCGCGGCTAAGAGAATTTTATCCAGTGGATACTCTTCAATTGCAATTAATGCAGTCATTATCTTAACGGTTGAGGCTGGCGTAAATCTAAAATACTCGTTTTTCCCTGCAATTGCAGACCGTGACTTGGGATCGTAAATAATGAATGCCTTTGAATTTACATGAATATCCTCAACCTGCTTATTAAGATGGGCAAAATTCGAAAATTTTATATTGACAGGAATAGGAAAAAGGGTCATTTGTCCTATATGATAGGTAAAATATACCATGAAAGATATGGTAATTATGTTGGCACAAAGAAACAAAATAACCAATATATACTTATTTATTTGAATTCTCATAAAAGAGGGTTACTTTTTTTGAGAGAATCTTTGATCTACTCTTTCCATGTCTCGAGGGAAAAGACTCGCCTCCCGAATATTTAGAAGTCCAAGCATTTTCATTGTCATGCGCTCAAGCCCAAATGAAAAACCACCGTGAGGAGGCATTCCGTAACGAAATGCTTGTAAATACATCTCAAAATCGTCCGGGTTCATTTTGCGTTCCTTTATAACCTCAACCAACTTATCGTATTCGTCAATTCTTTTACTTCCCGATAGAATCTCGATACCGCGAAACAGAAGATCATAGCTTAAGCTATATTCCGGATTTTCCGGATCAGGCATAGTATAAAAAGCGCGTTTTTTTGTTGGGTAGTGAGTTATAGTTACAAAATCAGAGCCATGGTTTTTAAGTACCCATTCTGATATATCTTTTTCATCTTCCGGTCCTAGGTCTTGCTCTTTACGTACATCGCGACCCATTTCTTTATATATTATTTCTTGAACATCACGCATTTTAAGTCTTGGGATTTTATCTGGTATTTTTGGAGATTCAACTTCAAACTGCTTTAAAATTGCGGGATACTTTTCTGAAGCTGCACCTAATGTTTGACTACCTACAAACTCTAATGAATCCATCAACTCTTCAAAACTCATAAAGCCCAACTCGCAATCCATCTGCGTTGATTCAGATAGATGTCGGGTAGTAACAGAGGGCTCAGCGCGGTAAGCATGCGAAACCAGAAATACTCTTTCAAATGTTGGCACTAGCATTTGTTTGTAAAGCTGTGGACTTTGAATTAGAAACGCTTTTTTATCATAGTAATCAACCGCAAACACTTCAGATCCGCCTTCAGTTGAGGAAAAGGAAATTGTTGGAGTAAAAATCTCTGTACATTCAAGTTTTTTAGCAGCAACTCTGAATCCTTCCATTATTGCCTCCTGTATTTTGAATATTGGCCTAACGCTTGTATGCCTCAAGGAAAGCGTCCTCCAGTCCAAAAGCGTTGGGAGTTCTAAGTTTAATTCTTTGCCGCCCATGTCAAACGGCATCTCGGAAGCCCTAGCAATCATTTTCAGACTCTCAAGTTTCACTTCAACTTTTCCAGTTTCAAGTTCTACGTTTATATATTTCGTGTCTCGCGTCTTTACCTTTCCGCGAACTTCAACTACGTCTTGAGTGGAAAGTTTAGAAACTTGTACCGCACCCTCATCAAATGCTGCAATTTGAATATTTCCCGAACGGTCGCGAAGGTCCAAAAATGAAACTTTGCCGTGCGTTCTTACTCTTTCTACCCACCCCTTTAACAAAATCTCTTGATCAATTAAATTGTTTGCCGCTAAAGCCAAGCTTCTTTTCATACACATATTGTATCTTGATTATCTCCTCTTGACAAGAACTTTTAGCTCTGCTATGCTTTTATATAGTTATGCATACTTTGTGCCTTTCTAAGAACATGATTACCCGCTAAAGCGGGGGGTCATACTCATGGCAAAGAGTATGTTTCCTCGCAATGCTTGCGGGGATTTTTTTTTGAGGGGGGGGAAAATTGCTAAAGACAATATGGCTGATAGACACGAGACTGAACAAAATATAAAAGGGAGGAACGCGACTGTCGGGAGGAGTATGCCGGTTCATGATATGGCGGATTTCACGGCTGCGTTAGAAGATTATAAAGTTTTATTGGGAACATTACAGGTACCTCCTCCGGATATAGCAAGAGCAGTTGATTTTGCTATAGAAAATGTCACGACTACTCCGCATCCACGGAGAGTCGGAAATGGATTTATTAATCTTGTTAGCTCTTTATCTAAAGCGCCCGGCAATAAACACTCGTAACCTCTTATCACTCTTCAAAGAAGGTAGGTAGGTCTCCCATTTCAAGCCACTCATTCTGTTATAATTCTAGCATATGGAAAAGGTAACGCCTCCCGCAGTTTTATCAATTTATAAAAAACTTAGAGATGCCGGATACCAAGTTTTTTTTGTTGGTGGATGTGTCAGGGATTTCTTAATGGATTCAACTATTACTGACTGGGATTTTGCTACAGACGCAACGCCGGAAGAAATTAAAAAAGTTTTTCCAGGCTCTTTCTATGATAACAGGTTTGGTACTGTGGGCATCCCGATACCAAAGGTTTCCGAAAAGAAGCATGAAGGCGTTGTTGAAGTCACAACGTTTCGAACGGAAAGTGGGTACAAAGATGCAAGACGCCCCGAGAAAATTTCTTGGGGCAAAACTATTGAGGAGGATCTTTCCCGCCGCGACTTCACAATGAATGCGATTGCCCTACAGCTAACTCAGGGTAAACTGCAAGACGATTTTATCGATCCTTATAACGGATTAAAGGATATTGAAAAAAGAATTATTCGTACAGTCGGCAATCCTAATGAGAGATTTGCGGAAGATGCTTTGAGACTTTTGCGCGCTGTAAGGTTCTCAACTCAACTAGACTTTAAAATCCAAGAGAAAACTTGGGAAGCCATTATTAAAAATTCGCGAAATATTGGGAAGATATCGGGAGAAAGAATTAGAGACGAGCTACTTAAAATGCTTTCGACTAATCATTCTTATGAAGGCATTCTTCTTCTTGACAAGTCAGGTATGCTCGAACTCATAATACCCGAGCTTGCGGAGGGAAAAGGGGTTTCTCAGGCACGTCCCGGACGACACCATACCACTGACGTCTTTACTCACAACATTGAATCATTGAATAAGTGTCCATCATCTGATCCCATTGTACGCCTGGCAACGCTCCTGCATGATGTCGGCAAACCCTATGTTAAAAAACAGGATGAGGAGGGGTATGTTATTTTTTACAATCATGAAGTAAAAGGTTCGCGCCTTGCCTATGAAATCTGCAAACGCTTGCGACTGTCAAAAAAGCAGACTGAAAAAATTGCAAATTTAATTCGTTGGCATATGTTCACGATTGACGAAAATATTACCGATTCTGCCATTCGACGATTCATAAGAAGAGTTGGAATTGACAACGTAGCTGATATGATGGACCTAAGGATTGGCGATAGACTTGGTGGCGGAACTCAAGTAGCCGAATCATGGCGGCTTAAAAAATTTAAAGCGCGAGTTGCAAGCGAACTTAACCCACCATTCTCAGTGAATGATCTTGCTATTGATGGAAATGATATTATGGAGGAATTAAAACTTAAACCCGGACCAAAAGTCGGAGAAATACTTCGAAAACTTTTTGAAGAAGTCGACGAAGACCTGTCCCGCAACACCCGCGAGCATTTACTTTCAAGAATAAAAGAACTTTTTAATAAATAATCTTATAAATTCTCGCTTCACCTATTTTCCTCACTAGTTTAATCTTTTTAGCATCTCCCATATTTTTGACAGCGTTCTTAAAATTTTCATTACTTTCAAGAAGTTGTGTAAGCCACTGCCCAGGATGAAGATCAACAACTAAATATTCGGGTTTTCCTGAAAACTCAAGCCACCATTCCTCTCCTCTAAGTCTTGGCCATGCAAGATAGATTTCATTCCTGTGGGAAAGGTGAGGGACTAAATTTTGCGCAGAAGCCACGCTCGCATCGCCCGGTATATATTCGAACAAATTATTATTATCAATCATCCACTGCTCACTTCTCGAATACTCGCCTTTCGAAAGCTTATTGATTGGAAAATGGAAGATATATTGACTTACGAGTGTCGATACTAAAACCAGGATTGCAACATAGTGAATGTTTATCTTTTTATTCTTTAGGAAAATTAATGCTTCAATTAGACCTAATGCAATAAATGGGGCAAGCATTGCCCTATGATGTTGGAACGGCGTCCACATCCTTGAAAAACCCGTCAGATAGTATTGTGAAAGATCCATAAGCACGGCAAGAATTGCTCCCAGAGAAAGCAGAGGCAGGAAACCTGTCGGAATAAGCATATATTTCCAGTTTTCAATTTTCTCAGGTGAGTCAAAAAACCCTGTGATAAAAGCTGAAAGTGTATTTGGAAATTGGGGCGTATATTGATATCCGATTGGAGACATTAAACCAATAATCTTTGTTTGAATTAAGGAAACCAATAATCCACCAAAAATAAAAGCGCCTGCCTCTTTTCTGTATTGTTTGTAAAACAGATATATAAAACCAAGCCCTGCGAGCGAGACTCCCGTATTTTCTTGGGTCGAGAGTAGCAGGATAAGGCTTATCCAAAATGCTTTCCACTTTTTTGCTTCAAAAAGGTATGCTGTCCAAACTAAAATCCCAACAGCTATAACTATCGGGTGGAAATCAAATGAAGCTGCTGTCTGTATCCCATAAAAAAGAGGGTAAACGATACCTATTATTAGAGATACGAAAGGAGAAAGTCTTCTGAGTAGTGCAATTTTGTAGACCGCAATAGTAGATAATGTAATGAAAACTGCTTGAAAAATTAAAAGTGTTCGTACATCATCCCAAATATAAAATAACGGCGCAAGAAGTGGAAGAGTTAAAGTAAGATGATCTCCTAAAATAAATCTTTCTTTAATAGTGTTATAGGGAAACTCAAAATGCGAATATTGCCAAACCGCCTGGTCATAAATTCCCAAATCAAACGCCCCTGACTGAAAATGATCGTGCCTCAAAATCGCAAGCAAAGAATACAAAATAGAAAGAATAATAACCCAAACAATAAGAAACTTAAATGCTTTTTGTTCATTCAGATTGAAGAGTAAATTGAATAATTTCACTTATTTTTAAACAAAGCACTTTCTGATATACTTATTATACTTAAATTAATATGTTAAAGGATAAGATTCAGGAAGATTTGAAGGCGGCGATGATAGCAAAAGACGAGTTAAAACTTTCAACAATTCGAATGTTAAAGAGTGCGCTTCAGTACTACGAGATTCAAAAAGGAGCAGGATATGGCGCAACCAATGATGACGTAGTTGAAATAATTAGTCGTGAAATAAAAAAAAGGAATGAAGCAATTGATCTTTACAGAAAAGGCGGTAGAGACGAACTTGCGCAAAAAGAGGAAAAAGAACTCAATGTTTTGAAAACATATTTACCCGAACAGATACCAGAAGATAAAATTCGAACACTTGTCCAAGAGGCAATTGCATTTACGGGGGCATCCTCTATGCAAGAGATGGGAAAAGTCATGGGAACTTTAATGCCAAAAGTAAAAGGAAAAGCCGACGCAACTCTAGTCTCAAACATAGTTCGCGAGGCGCTTACTTCCTAAACAGCCCGCTTTCTTTTTTTGTCCCACTCATACCACTCAACTAGAATTTGTGCGGCGTTAAAAATTGAAGAGTATGTCCCAATTGTAATTCCGGCAATCAATGCCACTACAAACCAACGTATGCTTTCTCCCCCAAAAAGAAATAACGCAAAAAGAACAATTAATACAGTAATTGAAGTGTTAAGTGACCTGTTTAACGTTTCCATCAGGGAATTATTAACAACTTCAGGAAATTTTAGATCAATATTTTTTCTTAAATTTTCCCTAATCCTATCAAATACAACGATCGTATCATGAACTGAAAATCCCATTATCGTAAGGAGGGCGGTAATGAAGAGTGAATCTATCTCAACATTAAAAATGGCACCTAAAATTGCAAATAGGCCAACCATGATTAGAGCATCGTGAAGGAGAGTAATAATTGTTGTGACGCCATACTTCCATGAAGATACGGGCTTTGAAACTGTTCTAAAAGCAAATGCAACATAAATACTTATGGCAAGCGATGCAATTAGAACTGCTTTTAAAGCATTCGTTTGTGTTTCCCTACCGATAGTTGGCCCAATAGTTTCAAAGCTTTTCTCAACAACCTTGCCTTGCTTATTAAGATTCGAAATAATAGCGTTTTTCTTTTTTTGATCGATCGGTTCAGTTTGAATCCGAAAAGTATCTTGGGAAATTGTTTCTATCCTATGAACTAAAATTTTCTGAGCCTCGAACTCTTTTTTAATATCCTCATTTTTAATTCTGGATTCTGGATTCTGAATTCTGAATTCTATTTTTGTTCCTCCTGTAAAATCAATCGAGGATTTTAACCCAAATAATATTATTGCAATAACCCCAAGCACAATCGTAATTCCCGAAAAAATAAAATAAATTTTCCTTTTTTCTACAATGTTCATGATTTAATTTCGAAAGCCTTAAGTAAATTCCTGGTAACAATTATTGCAGAAAACATAGATACGATTATTCCGATAGCAAGAGCTACTGCAAAGCCTCGTATTATCCCGCTCCCAAAATAAAAAAGAACTGTTGTTGTTATAAGGCTTGCAATATTCGAGTCCCTGATGGAAGGCCACGCCCTTGCAAAACCTAATTTGATAGCAATTTCACGTGGCTTTCCCGCACGCAATTCCTCGCGCGTTCTCTCAAAAATTAAAACATTGGCGTCCACGGCCATTCCAACAGATAAAATAAATCCGGCAATACCTGCAAGAGTTAACGTAATTGGTATCGCCTTAAAAATAAACAAAACGATAGCGGTATAAATTACTAAAGCAAATGATGCCAAAATTCCCTCCTTTTTATAAATCAAGCTCATAAATAGAGCCAATGATAGAAAACCGATTAATCCGCCAAGTAAACTCTTGTTGAGAGATTCTATTCCAAGGGATGGACCTACGGTTGTTTGAGCAATAAGTTTAAGAGGAGCAGGAAGTGCGCCTGCGTTAAGCTGGATTGCAAGATTTTTTGCGGCTTCTTGTGTGAACCCTCCGCTAATTACACCATCCCCTGAAAGAATCGGCTGTTGAACAATTGGAGCTGAAATTGTTACATCATCAATAACAATAGCGACAGGCTTTCCGACATTTCTTGTTGTTATATCGGCAAAAAGCTTAGAGCCCGGAGAAGTAAAATTAAGCTGAACCTGAGCAGTCCCATCCGCCGATCCAAAAACCACTCGAGCAGCTTCAAGGTCACCGCCGCTAAGTTTTGTTTTGATAGGTCCATTCTGATAGACAGCGGTAAGGCCCAAAGGATACAAGGAGGCTTCTTCAGTTGCAATTTTCTCCGTTCCTTCTTCCCAAAAAGAAAGCTGTGCGGTTTTACCAATTAAATTGAGTGCCTGATCAACGTTTATTGCACCTGGAAGCTCTACGATTATTCTGTAGTCGCTCGGGAGCTTTATTGATTGAACATTGGGCTCGGTAACCCCAAAAAAATTTATTCTTCTCTCGATTGTGATAGTTGCTGCCTCAAACGCATTTTCGCGGTCGGAAGATGTAATGCCTGAGAGATCAACTTGATAAATAAACCTTGTGCCTCCCTGAAGATCTAATCCCAATCTATAGCTTAAGTCCTTCTTAAGTTTTAGTGGCTCAAAATTCAGAAGTCTTATCTGCGGAAGATCTAAAAAAAGTAAAAAAATCGCAACTAAAAATAATACAAAAACAAAAAACCTTGGGTGTCTCATTTTCCGTTACGAGAGAAGATGTTCCTCATCCCCTATAAGCATAACACGGGATCCATAAATAATTGAAGTAATAAAAGGATCCATTCTTTTTTTTCTAAAACTAAATTCTTCCTCTGTCATTACCGTATAATTGATCTCCTGTTTTCTTCTTGCCTCCTCATCTCTTATTAAAATAGAAAGTTCCGGAATAACAACTGTCCCAACCACAAGAAGATCAACTGCTTCGGGGTTATTTTTAACACGCCCTGCAAATTCCCCTGCCAACATTGCGAATTTTATTTTACCAAGTTTTGCTTTATTTTTAATAATTGCTGCTCCAAGACCCATTGTTTTTGCATGAATATTTAGCAGATCAAAGTAGAAGGGATATGCTTTGTCTAAGTAATAATAAACCCTATTTACTCTTGGTTCCCGTCGCAAAACTCCTTTACTTTCAAGATGTATCAGCTCTCTTCTAACTGCGTTTATCTCCTCATCCACCCGTCTAACAACCTCTCTTACGTGGTACATATCATCTGGGTTTTCTAAAAAAAGAGACAGGAGTTTTACGCGGGTTTTTGACGTAATAAGATCAGAAAACATAAATCAAATGAGGCAGTAGACGCAGTATACATTATTTGCTCATTTAACGTCAATAGCTGTTCCTATAGGAAGCACCTCAAACCAAATCGCCCCACGATTAAACTTAACTTCAAGGCCGGCCTTATCTTTCAGGATCAATTTTGATGTTCTATCTTTTTTACTCCATGTCATATTAAATCTTGCGCCATCCATAAATACAATCGCATTTCCTGCTCCCTTTGTCCCATAAATCAAGTGCAGGTTGCCCTCATAGCCATCATTTGCCCTTGATTCCCGCATAAAAAGTACTACAACATTTTTGGCAGAAAGTTGACTGTCGGTGTTTTTATCTGTGTAAGAAACGCTGCCATTTTTTCTAAAATAGTTGTTAGAGGTTTTATCATAAACCCATTCAACAGCATAATCGTTGCGCCCTTGCCAAAAACTAAAACTTACTAATTGAGCACCTGGCCGCTTGTCTAAAGTTTCATCGTCTTTAAAATCATATTTAACAAAGCTTTCATCCCAATTGTTTCCATCGTCGTCTTTATTTGTTAATTTGCGCAAAGTCCCCACTTTCCAAAGCTTTTCGGTAGTTGAATACATTGTGTGCTCCGTTGCAACTGGATGCCCTAATCTTTCATAGTCACGCCAAAAAGTAGGAAATCCTACCGAAAATTGATTAATGTCGTTATGCACCTGCCACCCATATGATTCTATTTGACCTAAAGCGTCTGCGGGACCAGGCGCGTTTGCTCCTCCAACGTGAGTATATAATGGATAATCTCCATACTCAGATATGAAATCCATAAAGTAGGTCCTTGCTGATCTTATTGGCCCAACAATTCCGGCATCACGACAGTAGTATACCGCCAAAAATCTTGTAATTCCGCCTTCTGCAACCGCCTCATAAACAACATCCGCAAATGAGATTCCAGACTGAGGACGCGCTTCCTGATGATTTTCAATCATGATTCCAAGTGGCCTATGTTTTTCCCACCAACTCCTTTGTTGCTTCGAATAGCGAGCGCCATTTATCGGGCACTCTTCTGTTTTTGGCAAAGAATCATCAAAAACAGTTCTTTCTCCTTCTTTTACAGGCTCTGCGACCGGAGTGATTAGAGGACCGCCTAATGATAAAAAATTAGCAAATAATATATAGGCCGCAAGAGCTGACGCTACATATATTATTACTCCAATTATTAAATTTTTAGTCTGCATTATTTATTGTTTATCGCTCACTAGATAGTAGCTTGGCGCCTTTCAATGCTCTTTCTTCTTCGCTTGATAATTCATGCTCGAGTCCCTTGCCTGCTACTACCCCTTTTGCATACCAGCGAGTACCTGTTCTAGTATGTAAACTTGAAATTACAACTCCAGTATTCCCCGCATCTACCAGTGCCAATATAAAGCTTTGGTCTCCTCCCGTATCTCTGAAAGGATTAAAACGGACAAGGCCGACTTTTTGAATATGAGAAAGTCCTTCCTTATTAAGCTTCTCGTACTCTAGTCTTAACAGTTCTAGCGCCTTTTTATTGTCTTCCTCTTTACTAATTATATCATCAAGTAATTTACTAATGGAATCTTTTTTACCGTTCCTAATAAGTTTAATATAATACATATAGAATCTTAAAAATAGGGCTGTGAGTATTATAAGCCACAAAAAGTACAGTAAAAAAATGACAAATTCTGGGGTTAAATTCATATGCGTAATGATCATTTTAGCGACTTGGCATCAACACTGTCAAGACTTGTTTTACACCTAATTTTTGCTTATAAAATAAACTAGCCTCGTTTCCCTATTGACAGGCACGCATACAATGTGGTACTTTTTGTTTCATGAGTAAGAAGCGGAAAACCAGAAGAGAAAAAATTATAGCCGCAAGCCGCATACCCTCTTTAAATTATTCTTTTGAAACCCTACTTCCTGAATTACATATAAGAGAAACCGTGGAACAAACAAAAGCCCCTGTTCAAACTACGGCTACCGCGTATGCTCACGTAATAAAAGACATACGATATACAATTTTTGCGACTTCCCTAATTGCCGCTATAAATATTATCCTTTTCATACCTTTGAAATTCCAATATATTAAGTTTTTTGGAATGGAATTCTGAATCTGAAGGGAGGTGAATTTAAATATGGCGAGTATGTATTGTGTAAAATGTCGAGCAAAAAGAGAAGACGCGAGTGCAGTAAAAGTGACCATGAAAAATGGAAAGCCGGCAATGAAAGGAAAATGCCCAGTTTGTGGAACAACAATGTTCAAAATTGGATCATCCTAATTTCACTTTCGCAAATTTTAAAAACCCGATTATCGGTATCGCTTGAAAACAGCCTACTCTTATCGGGTTTTTGC
>CAYHUY010000013.1:0-14215 GCA_964360265.1 uncultured Gammaproteobacteria bacterium
ATTGATTTTCCTATCAGGGCTTTGCCAAGAGGCGATTCGTGAGAAATTTTCTTATTTTTAGGATCCGCTTCCCATTCGCCAACGAGCACGAATTGTTCTTTTTTACCATTGACAGAAACTGTAATGCTTGACCCAAGTTGAACAGTAGATTTGCCGCTTTTACTATGTTTTTCCTCAATAAGAGTTACATTTTTAATAATTTCTGATAGTTCCTCTATCCTTCCGTCTATCAGGGACAATTCCTCGCGGGCAGCCGTATATTCTGAGTTTTCCGCCAAATCCCCCATGGATCTTGCTTGCGAAACTCTATCCAAAACCTGAGGTCTTTTTTTTTCTTCTAACTCCCTATGCTCTTTATTGAGTTCTTCAAGTCCTTCTTTTGTGACAAACACTTTTTTTCTATCCATTTTTTACAATAAATCCCCTCGATTATTTTCTTGGGGAAGGTACTTTCTTTAAATTTACCAGTTATGTATACAAGATATAGGGACTCATGTCAATATCCTGGAGTATCTTAATTATATAGATCTCGTGCGATAGGGGCCTTGTTTTTGGCTGGCCTACTTAAAGATTCAAGATAATACTTATATTTGATATTGAATAATTCGAAAGCAAATTTTCCTTTGTCTTTGGGATGAAATCTTGCCACATTTAAACCCACTTCCTCTTTAGTGATTTTTTTTAACATATACAGTCTTTGCAGTATATAGAATACAAAATTTAATGTCTTAGTAAGATGATCATAAATTGTATTTTTACGTATCGCGGGCGGCTTGCTGATTATTTTAAAATTAGGAATAAAATTGTTTATCCAGGCATTTTGTAATAAAAATCCTTCATATGTGTTGACTTTGTTTATTACGGGTTTTAACTGAGCGACTTCGTGGGCTGAGAATAATTTTTTTTTCTCATCCGGTATTTCAAGATTATCTTCAGCTAAAAACATATTGGGGCAAATTAGGTCTGCTCCAAAAATATCATTTCTGGACCTTTTGTTTCCAAAAGCAAGAAGGGTTAAATTCACAAATAAGCGGGTTATCCAAAGCGTGTTTTTGCTTGAAATAATAAATAGATCAATATCGTCTTCTGCTCTGCAGTTGTTCATAGATAAACTCCCGCTTATTCCTACAAATCTTACAGTAGGAATACGGGCAAGAAATGCGGAGACTCTTTTTGCAATCGCAAGCTTCCGATGGCTAACTATTCGCCTTTTGTATCTTAAGCCTACTAACCTTTTCCTGCCAATCAAAAGATAATAACCTTTTAATCTATCGATAATTCTTTCTTTTACCATAGCATTTAAAACCGAAGATAAAGAAATTGCGGAGACTTTTTCTGTTCCAATATAGTATTTGAATATTTCGCTCTTATTCATTGGGAATTCAAATACATCTGCATAGCATAATGTTTTAATTATCGAATTTCTAATTTGTAATTCCTTCATATCGTCCCAGGACCTGAGAAACACCATTCGCTAAAGTTTCTATCGCTGTTTGAACAGATGTATTGTTATTCATAATAGATCTAATTGCATTACCAAGATACGAATTTAGACTATCTACCATAGCCTCATCATGAGTATCCGATGAAAAGATAGTGGACTTTGCGTCTTTGCCTTGCGCAACAAAAGGGTAGATAAGAGTATTTGAGGAAAGAAAACCCGCCATGTCTTCTCTTGGATAAAGTTCACCAAATAGTCTTACTTTTGAATGTTGCACATATCGTTTCTCAAGAGTTTTACGTAATGCCAAAAATTCAAGAAACTTAAATGCTTCCGGCGCATGCTTTGTCTTGGAAGAAATTCCCTCAACCCAATAACTCGCAATCGTCATATCCCTGCCGGGAAGATGAGGAACAGCAAGCACTGAAAATTCAAGATTGGGATTTAATGCTTTAATTTCGGGGATATCCCATGAATATCCAAAGTAGAGAGCTACGCGGCCGTTCGCAAAAGCAAGCTTTGAATTCTCAAGTGTTCCATCCCAAACTCTTGAATTGTCGGTTGCAAAAGATGTATAAAAGGAGAGCGCATCAAATGCACTTTGACGCGCCGGCCCGTTTAAGTCTTTTATATTAGCTCCGTTTTGCAGCAGCAGCAGAGAAATAATATCTGAACTATGCGCAATATTGTCAAACGTTCCAAGAGCAACCCCTGCTGTGATTATTTTTCCCTCCCCGTCTTTAACGGTCAGTTGTCTCGCGACAGATGTAAGATCATCCCATGTTGTTGGGAAATTCGCAGCGCCTGCGGCTGAAAAAATTTGATTGTTGGCAAAAAGGGCAAGCGTGTCGAAATGAATTGGGATCCCCCAATAGGCTCCTTTGATTTTTAAGTCATCCTCGACCACAGGATAGAACTTACTTTCAAGCTCAGTGGCGGAAACAATATCAGAAGGTATAGGCAAAAGTAAAGGTAAAAGTTGCGGAACCCAACTATTATGATAACGAAAAATATCGGGTCCGGTATTGTTTCCCATTCTTGCTGCAAGTCTATCAACGTATTTTCCAAGCGCTTTTATGTCTTGTTTCTCATATTTAATTTTTATATTCGGGTTTTGTCTCGTAAATTCTTGTGCAATCTCATTAAATGAGTTAGTATCTTCCCATATTCCCCAATAGGCAAGGGTCACTTCCTTTGGTGTTTTGGAGCGAAATTGAGTTAAGATGAATATAACAGCCAGTATCAAAATAGCTGCGATAATAACTATGCCTATTACCAAACTAAGGATTTTTTTAGTGTTGAACCTTCTTGATTCCTCCACAATTGTCTGATTCTGTTCCTGGGTACTATTTTCTTCCATGAGAATCTACTGCTTGCTATTAATTCTATAGTATAATATTTACGTTTCAAAAAAAAGCGTTATGAGACTTAATTTCTTCAATAGGCAGACTATGGCTCATTTTATTCGTTCATTTTACTGGTTTTCCGTAGGATTTCTTTTGTCAGGAGCGTTAATCTTGGGCATAGTACTCTTTTACTTTCAATACAAGTTTGCCGACCGCGTTATTCCTGGTGTTTTTGTTGACAACTTTTATATCGGCGAGAAAACGAAAGAAGAAATAGAATCGATTTTCAAAAGTAAAAATGAGGAAATTGAAAAAAATATTTTCATTTTTTCAGCCGAGGGAAAGGAAGCAACAATATCAGCCCGCACCTTAAATATCGGGTATGACGTAAATCTGATAGTGGAGCAAGGCTTGAGTCTTGGAAAAACCAAGAATTTATTAAGCGATGTGTATATAGTTCTTGCGTCTTATATAAACGGTGCGGTTTTGGATTACGCTTATACACTTGACGATGAAAAACTTAAAAATGAACTTGAACCAATACAAACGTCTATCTATAGGGAACCCACAAACGCTCAATTTCAGATTGTCAATAACAGGGTTGCGGTATTTAGCGAGTCAAACGAAGGTAAAACCATAAACTTTGACAATTTAAATAGTAAACTTCGCGATCTTATTCCCCCCCTTATTGAAAATGGGAACCCAAAAATTGTAAGAATTGATATCCCAATTGAGACTATTGAACCTGAGACTACAACTGAGGAGGCCAACGACCTTGGAATAGTTGAGGAAATTGGAGTAGGCCGATCTACCTTCTTCCATTCAATTCCCAACAGAATTCATAATATTTCACTTGCTACCTCACGAATAAATGGGGTTTTAATTGCTCCCGGGGAAGAATTTTCTTTTGCAAAATCTATAGGAGACATCTCAAAATTCACTGGGTACAAAGAAGCGTTTGTCATTCAGGGGGGGAAGACAGTGCTTGGAGACGGAGGGGGAGTATGCCAGGTTTCAACAACTCTTTTTCGCGCAATACTTAATTCCGGCTTGCCGATTACAGAAAGACATCCCCATGCATATCGCGTAGGATATTATGAACAAGATTCCTTACCGGGTTTTGATGCTACTGTGTATGTACCCTCAATAGACCTGAAGTTTAAGAATGACATGGAGACTCATATTTTAATCCAAGGATACGTTGATCCTACAAATTTAAGTCTAACTTTTACCCTATACGGTAAGCGCGATGGAAGAGAGATTTCAATTTCAAAGCCGATTATCTCAAGCGTTTCTGCCGCCCCTGCACCTGCCTATCAGGATGATCCCAATTTACCAAAGGGGGTAGAGAAACAAGTTGACTTTGCAGCCCCTGGCGGAAAAAGCGTATTTACAAGATCGGTGAGCAAAAATGGAAACGTTATAATCTCCGATACTTTTGTATCTACTTACCAGCCGTGGCAAGCAGTATTCTTGCGAGGCACCAAGGAGTAATTTAGAGTTTAAAATTTAAAATTCAGAATTGAATTTAGAACTTATAGCTGGCAATCATTCATAGAGCTAATTCTTAACTCTGAATTTTAGATTCTAAATTCCAAACTATGAATAAGATTCTAACTATCGAACAGGTAAGCAAAACTTCACGAAGGTTAAAGAGTGAGGGTAAAAAGATTGTGTTGGTTGGTGGTTGCTTTGATATTTTACATGCCGGACATATCGAATTTCTGGAAAGTGCAAAAGAATTAGGCAACATCTTAGTTATTCTTCTTGAAAATGATGAAAAAATTAGACTACTTAAGGGAGAGGGCAGGCCTGTAAATTCTGAGGATAGCAGATCTATGATTCTTGCAAAATTATCTATGGTGGATTATGTAATTCGTCTACCTTATCTTAAAAATGATGCTGACTATGAAAAGATTGTAAAAAAGATTGAACCTGATATAATTGCAAAAACAAGCGGCAATAGAGTATTTGACTGGGAAATAAACTATGTTAAAAAAACAGGTGGCAAGATAAAAATATTAAAAAAGAATAGAAAATATTCGACAACAAAGTTAATTAAAAAGATAAAAGTATAAAAACATGAAAAAAGTAATATTGGTTTATGTTGGATTGATTGTTGCGTTTATCTTGTTGGCTGTTCTAGGATTTGGCAAAAATCTTCCATCTCTTTTGCCTTTTGGAGATAATGCTGAGGCAGAAATTAATGGCAAGACAGTAGAATTAATTGTCGCAAAAACTGACGAAGACAGAATAATGGGCCTCTCAGGAAAAGAAAATCTCCCTAAAAATCAAGGAATGCTCTTTATTTTTGAAGAAAAGGGCAAGTATTATTTTTGGATGAAAGAAATGAAGTTTGCAATAGACATAATATATATAAACGATGACACTGTGGTTCACATAGTTAAAAACGCAGCTCCTCCTAAGGATCCTGGTATTATTCCTGAAAGGTATGCCCCCGCCGAACCGGTAAATTATGTTTTAGAACTCAACGCGGGAAAGGCAGAAGAATTAAATATAGAAAAGGGTTCAAAAATCACCTTTTCCGGCCTTTAATATCTTCTTGCTTTATATGCGAATTCTCGCCATTGAAACTTCATGCGACGAAACCGGAGCCGCAGTAGTTGAGAAAAAAAACAATGAACAATTCGTAAGATTGTTGTCTAACGTAACTGCTACTTCCTCAAAACTACACGCAAAAACAGGTGGAATAATTCCAGAAGCGGCAAGCCGCGAACAAGTAAAATTTATAATTCCGGTGGTTGTCGAAGCTTTGCTTAAGTCGGAGAATATCGGACAAGGTTCGGCAAAACAAAATTTTAAAAAAGCCAATAGAATCTTAAAGGAAAAAATTGATGCGGTTGCAGTAACTTTCGGCCCAGGACTCATTGGTTCCTTATTAGTTGGAGTCGAAACTGCAAAAACTTTATCATATGCCTTCAATAAACCAATTATCCCGGTTCACCATCTGCTTGCCCACCTATACGCCAATTTCATTTCAAACAAATCGTCAATTCTCTTTCCCTTCATTGGTCTCATCGTCTCAGGCGGTCACACTGACTTACTATTGTTCGAATCGGTCTCGAAATTCAAATGGCTCGGTGGAACCCGTGATGATGCAGCAGGAGAAGCGCTTGACAAAATTGGAAGACTGATGAATTTACCTTATCCTGCAGGAGCTGAAATCGAAAACCGAGCAAGGCAGGCCGAGAGCTCAACATTAAAATTTCAGAGCCCTATGATTAATTCCAAAGACTCTGACTTTTCTTTTTCAGGCTTAAAAACCGAAGTATCGCGTTTTATTACCCAAAAACAATTAACCGATAGGTTAACTAACGAGATTTGTTACGCTTTGCAGGATGCAATTTTTGCCGTATTGATCAAAAAAACTATTCGAGCAGCAAAAGTGTTCAATGTGAATCAAATCGTGCTTGGCGGAGGCGTATCCGCAAACCAAACCCTACAAAAACAGTTCGAAAAATCAGTTATAAGTAGTAAGTTAAAATTGCAAATTTTTTCACCTTCAAAAGAATTAGCAACAGACAATGCCGCTATGACCGGCGCCTACGCCCTACTTCACTATCAACCGGTCAATTGGAGGAAAATCACCGCCCAACCCGACCTATACTTTGACTAAAGACTTGCAAATAAGTTTTTCTTGCTTTACAATCCTTCCTTTACGCCATTATACTAATTCTTGTTATGAAATCTTTAATATTGGTTGAATCGCCTACTAAAGCGAAAACATTAACTAGGCTTCTTGGGGATAAATATAAGATTGAAGCATCAATGGGGCACATTCGCGATTTGCCAAAAGGCGATTTAGGCGTAGACATAGAACATAACTTTACACCCACATATGTTATCCCAAAAGATAAGAGGAAAATTGTTGAAGGATTAATAGAAAAAGCAAAGGATATCGATAGAGTCATTTTAGCAACCGACCCTGACCGTGAAGGAGAAGCAATCTCATATCATTTAAAAACCATTCTGTCTGAAAAGAATAAAAAAACAAAATTCGAAAGAATTGTCTTTCATGAAATCACACCTCGCGCAATAAATGAAGCATTAGAACATCCAAAAGAAATAGACATGAATCTTGTCGCAGCGCAAACCGGAAGGCGTGTTTTAGACCGAGTTGTAGGGTATAAACTTTCCCCTATCCTTTGGGTAAAAATAAAAAAAGGATTGTCAGCGGGCCGAGTCCAATCGATTACCCTTCGTTTAATAGTAGAACGTGAGCGCGAAATCGAAAAATTCAAAGGCGGCACATTCTATCGATTATTTATTATTGCGAATAAGGAAAATAGCGATCAACCAATCTCATTCGAACTAGTAAAAATAAATGGCGAGCCAATTGAAAAAACAAATACCCTGACTCTTTATGATGGCGAATATAAATATGCAGAAACGAGCCTAACAAACACTGACGCACAAGTCTTTAAGGGCGATATGACGAGCAAGGACTTTAGTGTCATTGATATAACTCAGAAAGAAACAAAGCGCGCACCCTACCCGCCTTTTACAACTTCACTATTGCAAATTGAGGCACACCGCCGTTTTGGTTATACGTCAAAACGCACAATGAGTTTAGCGCAAAGACTTTACGAGGAAGGATTTATTACATATCATAGGACCGATTCCTATAATTTGTCAAATGATTTCATTACAGAATCCCGCGAATATATAGGCAAAAACTTCGGTGCTAAATATTTACCTGAAGCCCCTCGCGTTTATCACACAAAATCAAAACTTGCGCAGGAAGCACATGAGGCAATACGTCCTACAAGCCTGCTTGAACCCGAACAAACAGTTGCTAGTAAGCTCGGGTTGGACTTTTCAAAACTTTATAACCTTATCTATAAAAGGGCGCTATCAACCCAAATGACAGATGCTATCTTCCTTTCAACTCGAGTGGATACGCGCATTTCGGCTGAAAAAACTTATGATTTTGTCGCAAACGGTCGCGTAATGAAATTTGATGGATTTCTAAAGGTTTGGTTTTATGAAGACAAAGAACAACTTATTCCAGACTTGACTCGCGACGAACTATTAAAGATTTCAGAAATTAATATAACCGAACATAACGCGAGTCCTCCACCGCGGTATAATGAAGCATCCCTTATTGGCTCTCTTGAAAAACACGGGATCGGCAGACCGTCAACTTATGCACCAACTATCTCTACTATTGAAGCCCGATTTTATGTTGAAAAAGAAGAAAACCGTTTTAAACCTACAGAGATTGGAACAATAGTCAACGATTTTCTCGTCAAGAATTTTTCAACAATTGATGATATTCCATTTACGGCCTCTTTGGAAGACAAACTTGACGAGATTGCAAATGGTAAAATCGATTGGGTGCCAATTATTAAGGAGTTTTATGGACCGTTTGAAAAACATCTTAAAGATGCTGAAGGAGAAGAAAAAATTAAAATCGAACTTGAAAAAACAGGAGAAAAATGCCCGGAAGATGGTGGAGATGTGATAATCCGAATTGGAAGATTCGGCAAATTTAAGGCCTGCTTTAACTTTCCGAAATGCAAGTTTCGCAAATCTATTATTGAGGACTCCGGCTTTTTGTGTCCCAAGGATTCGGGAAAAATGGCTTTAAAACGCACTCGTCGTGGTAGAACTTTTTACGGGTGCACGAACTATCCAAAATGTGATTTTGCGGTTTGGACAAAGGCTCTGCTCATAAAAGAAGCCGTTCCAGCGACCCCGGCATCAAACGGACAATGAAATTTAACGCATATAAGCTGAGGCGGTCAAAAGCAACCCAAAAAGATATTCTAAGGGGCAAAAAAAACGATATTTATATAATTCTTGATAATGTGCTCGACACATATAATGTGGGCGCAATATTTAGGTTGGCTGATGCGGTTGCAGCAAAAAAAATATATCTTTGCGGACATACGGAAACTCCACCGAATTCACGCATTAAAAAGGCCTCGATCAATACAACCGAGTGGGTCAACTGGAAGCATCGCGAAAGCGCTGTTGACGCGCTCCTCGAACTCAAAACTCAAAACTCAAAACTCAAAACTATTGCTATAGAACAAAGTCCGAAAAGCATTTCTTACATGGAAGCAAACTATGAATTTCCTATCGCGCTTGTCGTTGGAAATGAAACCCACGGAGTTTCAAAAGAAGTACTCAAAATCGCAGATCAAATCGTAGAGATCCCAATGTTCGGCATAAACGTTTCTTTAAACACGATGGTCTCTCTGGCAATTGTTCTCTATAAAACGCTTGAGAAGAATCGGTAGGCCTCTTGTGGTAAAATAGGAGTTCGATGAACTCTGATCTGCTCGTTATAGCCTCGATAATAATTGTTGGTTTTGCTCTTGTAATTTATTTTATTCGAAAACAAAATTCTAATCCTGATTCTTCCCTCATTGAGTGGATGAAATCCATGCAATCATCGTTTGACGTAAATAGCAAAACAATGAACTCTACTCTTCAATCAAATTCCAAACAATTGAATGATCGCCTAGATAATGCAGCGCGAGTAATTGCTGCAGTTCAAAAGAATATAGGTGAGATGTCTGAAATTGGAAGGAGCATGCGCGACCTTCAAGAATTTCTGCAAAGCCCAAAACTAAGGGGAAATATTGGTGAACAAGTATTGAAGGAACTTCTGGGCCAACTCTTACCAAAACAGTCCTTTCATCTACAATACGCATTTAAAAGTGGCTCGATAGTTGATGCCGCCATAAAAACCGAAGCAGGAATAATTCCTATTGATTCAAAGTTCCCAATGGAAAACTTCCGTAAAATGATGGCGAATGGTCCGGATTCCGAAAAAAAGACGGCCGAACGGGAATTCGTTTCCGATGTTAAAAAGCATATTGACGATATTGCTAAAAAATATATCCTACCAGCTGAAGGAACAATCGATTACGCCCTCATGTATATTCCCTCCGAATCTGTTTATTATGAAATAGTGAATAATTCGACTTTGTTCGACTACTCAGCAAAGTATCGAGTCCTCCCTGTTTCACCCATGACTTTCTATGCGTATCTTCGCGCAATTTTAATGGGATTTGAAGGACAAAAAATAAGTCAGCATGCCCAAAAAATCCTCGCGGGCCTCAGAGCTATTCAAAAAGAATATGAAAAAGTCGGGGAGAATCTCGATACGCTAAATAAACATGTAACCAATTCTTATAATATGATGGGGCAAATCGATAACGGGTTCTCAAAATTGGGCGATAAAATAAAAATAACAAGCACTCTCGAACAGGGAAAAAAGGAACTTCCTGAGAACTAATATCCAGGAAAATCTTCACTTTTTATGTCTTCCTCCAAAACCCCCAAGCCCCTGACTAGCTTTTCCATTGCTTCAACAAATAATAACGGCCCCGAGATGTAAAATAGTGAATTTAGATATTGAACATTTTTCTTAATTTTCTCCTCATCAATTCGCCCAACTTCCGAGGTGACGACATAAATTACTTTCCTAAACTCACTTGAGATCGAATTTAATTCGTCAAGGAAGATAATTTCTTCTCTATTGCTAAAAGATGAAATTAGTGTAAAAGGATTATTCAAATTTTTATCCCGCAAATAAACCAGCATTGATCTTGCCGGAGTGATTCCAATGCCTCCGGCCAGATATACTTTTCCTTTTACGTCTTTTTCATTTAATACAAACGTTCCGTGTGGACCCCGCATCTGAACTTCTGCGCCAACAGAGAGGCCATAAAATGCTTTTTTTAACGAGCTGTGTAGAATTCGGGTTGTTATCAATATATCTTCCTCTGTTGGACTGGATGACATTGTGAAAAACCGAGATATTCCGCGTTCATCTGGATTATTGTGATTAAGTATTATTTTAACGTATTGTCCCGGCAAATAATCGAACCCAGTTGCTTTTTCAAAGTGAAAAGCCCATGTATCGTCCGTTAATTGTTCTTTTCGAATTAGCTTTGGATGGAAATTTTGGGGCGAATTCATAATAAAATGATACTATAAATTTGTGATAGAATATACATATGTGTTACAACTGCGGGTGTGGAGCTCTTGATGATGACATGGGTCATCCTGAGAATATAACTACTCAAACTTTTGAAAAAGCGGCTAGAGCCGAAGGTCAAACAGTTCAGGAAGCAAAGAAAAAAACCTTAGAGCTCCTCAAGAAAGAACTCGGCGAAGAATAGGATGGTAAACCCCGAACAAAAAAAAGCAATAGAACACAAAACCGGGCCTCTTCTTATAATAGCGGGCGCCGGTACTGGCAAGACAACAGTGATAACTGAACGTATAAAGCATTTAATAGTTGAGAGAAATATTCCATCTGGAAGTATCCTTGCTCTAACTTTCACAGACAAGGCATCTTACGAAATGCAGGAGAGGATTGATATTCTTCTTCCTTATGGATATACAAATTTATGGATTAATACTTTCCATTCGTTTTGCGACAGAATATTGCGCGACGAAGCGCACAATATGGGGCTTGATAGTGGATACGTGCTCATGTCTGAATCAGAATCTGTATTATTTTTGCGAACTAATATTTTTAATTTAGGTCTAAAACTCTTTAAACCATACGGAAATCCCACAAAATTCCTTGACGGCCTGCTAACACACTTTTCAAGACTTGGCGATGAAGATATTTCACCCGATGAATACATAAAATGGGTGAAAGATCAAAGCTCAGAGGATAAAAATCAATACCTGGAACTTGCTAATGCCTATAAAAAATACCAAGAACTTAAGGTCGCCGGATCTTTTATGGATTTTTCGGATCTCATCTCAAATACTCTAAAACTATTTAGGACTCGAGAGAATATTTTAAAACGCTACCAAAAACAATTTCAGTTTATCTTAGTTGATGAATTTCAGGATACGAATTATGCCCAAAACGAACTGGCTATTTTACTTGCCGGCCTGAAGCGCAATATTACTGTTGTTGCGGATGATGACCAGGCAATTTACAGATTTCGTGGCGCAGCTGTCTCAAATGTCCTACAGTTCAAAAAAAACTTTCCAAAAGCTCAAATTATAACGCTTATTGATAACTACAGATCCACCCAAATAATCCTTGACGCAGCATACCGACTTATTCAAAATAATAATCCAAACAGACTCGAAATAGTTGAAAAAATAAATAAAAAACTTAAGAGCCATTCTATGGCTCCCAAAAGGGACATTGAATTTATACATGAAAACCGTGCGGAAGATGAGGCAGATAGAATTGCTCGCGAAATTTCCGACCTAACAAAAAAGTCTCACGAATACCGAGATATTGCAATTTTGGTTCGCGCAAACAACCACGCGCAAATGATAACAACCGCACTTGCCCGGCATAGACTTCCTTATCAATTCCTAGGTCCTGGTTATCTTTTCCAACAAGATGAAGTAAAGGATTTAATAGCCTATTTAACATTTTTGACAAATTTAGCGGATGCTGTTTCTTTATTTAGAGTACTGTCAATGGACGTATTTAATATCCCGTATATAGAACTCAATTATTTACTCAACTTTGCGAAGAAAAAAAACCTTACCTTGTTTGAAGCGCTTGAAAACACTAACCAAACATTTTTAAAACCGGAAACTCAAGAAAAATTAAAAAATTTTAGGCAGATGGTAATTAAACATCTGGAAAAAAGCCGAAAAGAAAACGCTGGACAAATTCTTTATTACTTTTTAGTGGATTCAAAACTCTTTGAAACACTCAATGAGACTGATTCATTAAAAGACGAGCGAAGAGTACAAAATATTGCAAAATTTTTTGACCGCGTCCACAACTTTGAAAGCGAGCGGAATGATAGTAATATTTTTACTTTAATTGACTGGCTTACTCTTATGCTGCAGCTTGGAGACAGCCCGACAGCCGCCGATATTGATATTCGAGATCAGAATGCGGTAAACATTTTGACAGTACATTCTTCAAAGGGTCTTGAATTTAAAGTTGTATTTTTAGTAAATTTAGTTTCCGAACGCTTTCCAACGCGCGAAAGAAATGAAAAAATTCCCCTTCCTGAAGGGATTATAAAGGAAAAAATAAAGCCTGGCACTGACTTCCACCTTGAAGAGGAAAGAAGGCTTTTTTATGTTGGGATGACGCGGGCAAAAGAACTGCTGTATTTTACAGCCGCGGATCTTTATGGAACAGGGAAGCGACCAAAAAAACTTTCTCCTTTTATATATGAAGCGATACCAAAACTAAAAGAAAAAACACAACAAACACCTAACGTTCACCAACTGTCTTTGGAAGGTATTCTTGCAACATACGAGGAGCAACCCCAGGACAAAGAGGACCTGCCTGCCGGCAGGCAGGAAAAGCTGCCCCTTAAATTAACGTATATCACCTACTCAAACTTACAAATGTTTGATATCTGCCCCCTACACTACAAAGCAAAGGTAATATTTAATATCCCAACGCCAACCGTTGCGGTTCAAAGTTTTGGAATTTCTTTACATAATACGCTCTACAGATTTTATGTGCTGGTTCGGGACGGGACAATTCCTACTAGGGGCGATCTGCAAGATATTCTTAAAAAAGAATGGTTGTCAGATGGATATACCAATAAAAGACATGAAGAAGAACGTTTTGCGCAAGGGACAAAAATCCTTGACGAATTTTATCAAACTAGCGGAAAAGAGCCAGTTAATCCCCTGGCCCTTGAACTACCCATTTCATTTATTTTAAAAAATGGCGTGAAGGTATTTGGAAAAATTGACAGAGTTGATAAAAAGGGCCAGGGGATTGAAATAATTGACTATAAAACTGGGGAAGACAATCCAAAAGCTGAAAAATCACACAGGCTTCAACTTGCGATGTATGCGCTTGCCGCAACAAAAATTAAAGACCCACTTCTAGACAGAAAGCCGGAAGACATTACTGCTTCAATTAAATTTCTTGAAGGCAATACTAAAAAGTCTATGAGTTTTTCGGCGCAGGATTTAGAGAAACTCGAGGATCAATTAATTGAAAGGGTCGAGGAAATCGAACAAAGCGATTTCAAATGCTCAGGAAGCATCTTATGCCAGAATTGCGAATACAAAATCCTCTGCAACCCTAACTAATTTGCTTGTACTGAGCGAACGTAGTGAGTCGAAGTGTGTCAGGAAGAGAGTAAGCCAGATTCTGTTTTTCGATTGTCATCTATCTAGATAACGATATTAGTCGTCTTCTCTCCGATTTTACGGAGTGCCCATAACCTCAACGCTCCTGTAATGCATATCAGCACGTTGATCGTAGGTTGCAGCGGGTAGGATTCCCAAGTTTCACACTCACTCTTCTCTGTTGGTCTCAGATTTTGTTAATTCAAAATCTGTTTCGAACGCCGCTTGTGAGAAAAGCGCTCGAACACTGGAACTTTCGTTCCGGAGCTTACGCTCCATCCCCGGCATTACACCTGTCTGGACTTTCCTCCCGCCTAAATATTCAATTTTTGGCGGGCGACAATCCTTCTTCCTGACA
>CAYHUY010000013.1:14315-22914 GCA_964360265.1 uncultured Gammaproteobacteria bacterium
CTGTTTTTTTGCAAGCTGTCTTTCTGCTATAATCCATTTTCGAATTGCCTCCTCGAGTGTTATTTTTTTCTCTAGAAAATTAAACAACTGCTTGTAACCGACAGCTCTTTTTAACTGCGGAGAGAGCTTCTTGTAGTTTCTAAATAATTCCTCTGCCTCGGAAACAGCCCCCATCCTTATTCTTTCATCAACTCTCGAAACTATTCTCTTTTTCAAAACATCCATGGAGGTTTTAATACCGATAATTAATGCTTCGCTGTTTTTAAACAATGGCTTCGAGACTAGGGTCGGACCCTGAGCCTGGGCGACCTCTATGGCGCGCACTAGTCTTCTTTTATTATTCGCGTCCGAACTGTTCATTCTGTTAAATCTCTCCCGAGAAAGATTTTTCAATTTCTCCTGGAGTTTTTCGGCTGGCAATTTTTTAAGTTTCTCTCGAAGTGTTTTATCAGGCGGGATAGTAAGAGTATCGATTTTACTAAAAAGCGCATCTGAGTAAAAGCCCGTTCCTCCTACAAATATGGGTATCTTTTGTTCGTCATATGCTTTCTCAACCAAAGGCTTAACTCTTTCGACAAAATCTCGAACCGAAAAAGACTGATTAGGAGATAATATATCGAGAAGGAATGTTTTGACCGACCTATCTTTTCCGGAGATTATGTCGGCACCACGATATACTTGCACTGAGTCAGCGGATATCAAAACTGATGGAATTACTGAGGATAATTTGAACGCGAGATCTGTTTTACCAACAGACGTAGGACCTATTATAAAAAGGGCCTTTTTCACAAGGACTATTATATCTTAACTACCTAACCGCTTTCTTTAGACTCTTTCCAGGGGTAAACCCGGGCGCATTGCGAGCCGGAATTGTAATTGTTTCTCCGGTCTTTGGGTTGCGTCCTTTCCTTTCTTTTCTCGCTCGGAGTGAAAATGTTCCGAACCCTGTTAAGACAACCTTTTCTCCGCGTTTTAATGAATCTCTGATTGCATTAAGAAAAACCTTTACCGCTTCTTTTGCTGCCTTATTCGTAAGGTTTGCTTTTTTGGCCACTAATTCTGTTAACTCTTTTTTTGTTACTGACAAATTTTATCACCTCCCGCCATTAGAATTTGTTGACGAATGAAGTAAACCCTACTCCATTTTATATTGATATAACAATAACTCTTAAATTAGGGTTTGTCAAGACATTGATTTGACGACTAGACTTGCAATTTTTACTCTTTGGGTTCTGTGGTGCGGAATTCGCGGATGGCCGTAACTCGGACTACGCCGGGGACAATAAGTTTTTTATCTATCTCCTCTTTTATTTGCTTTGCTGCAATTGTTGTTTCAATATCGTCTAACTTCCCTGGATCTATCATTACTCTTAGTTCTCGACCGGCCTCAAAGGCATAAGCGTCTACAACCCCCTCAAATCCCTTTGCAATTGCCTCCATATCACGAATTCTTTTTACGTACTCTCCAACGTCTTCGTGTCTTGCTCCCGGACGACCTCCTGAAGCGGCATCCGCAATATAAACCAAAACCGACTCAATAGATGAGAAAGGCTTGTCTTCATGGTGTTCTGCTACTGCATTTATAACCTCCCGTGGCAACTTATATTTTTGCAATAACTCTACGCCTAGTTGCACGTGGCTTCCTTCTTTGTCGGAAACTATCTTTCCAATATCATGAAATAAACAACCCAGCTTTGTTATCTCAACATTTGCGCCAATTTCTGCCGCCAAATGCGCGCCGATTTTAACGACCTCAAGAGAATGAACAACCAGGTTTTGACCAAAGGAGGTCCTAAACTTAAAGCGTCCCAACATGCTTAAAAGGTCTGAATGAATATTTAAGACTCCTGCTTCATCTGCAATTTTTTGACCCTCCTCAAGTATAATTTTTGCGACTTCGTGCTTTACCTGTGCGACAATTTCCTCTATTCTGATTGGCTGAATTCTTGTATCTTTTATCAAAAGCTCAAGAGCTCGCCTTGCTATTTCCCGTCTTACCGAATCAAAAGATGAAAGACGAATCAATCCTTCTTCATCAAGACCAACGTCTACTCCCGTTGCGGTTTCAAAGGCACGTATATTACGACCTTCTTTTCCAATAATTCTTCCTTTAACGTCTTCGTCCGTGATCTTAATGACAGAAACCGTATATTCGGGCACAAAGTCTAAAGCGCCATGACGAAGTGCGTCAGCTAAGATTTCTCGTGCTTTTGTATTCGCCGTAATCTTAGCTTCTTCCTCAGCTTCATGGATTATTTGAGAGATATCGGCCTTGGCCTCGTTTTTTGCCTCTTCAATAGCCAGTCTTTTAGCTTCATCCATTGAAATACGCGAAATCTCTTCAAGTTTTTTTTGATATTTCTGCTTGTTATCCATAATGATAATCAAGCCAAAAGAAGAGAACGCCTAAAATTTAGGCTGTTCGAAGTGTTCGAGTTGGTTGAAGGCAAGACTTAATCATGCTTATTAACCAAAGTCTTTTGGCTCAATCTTTTAGTATTATACCATGTCTTGTTGGACAAGAAAAGACAATACCTTTAAACTATAAATGTCCATGTTTATCAAGAATTTCAGTGAACTCGCAAAGACTCCCGAGCGAAGAATTGTTTTTGGGCTTGTTGAGGCTGCACTTGAATCGATTCAGCCGGAGAAAGTATTCGAACAAAACATTCATCGTCATGGCAATATTTTAACAATTGTAGATCAGGAATTCGATTTAGATAATTTTGGACGCGTCTTCCTTCTTGGATTTGGCAAGGGTTCTGCCGGTAATGCAAAACTGCTTGAGAAATTAATAATCGATCGCTTAACCGAAGGCTACGTAATTGACCTGCCTGCCGGCAGGCAGGCACTGGATCCTGCCGAATTTCAAAAAATAGACTTTACAAAAGGCACTCATCCTCTACCGTCTGAGTCGAATTTTAAATTCACTCAAAAAGCCATTGAGAAGCTTTCAAGAATGCGCGAAAACGATCTCGTCTTGGTTGTTATTTGCGGAGGAGGTTCTGCTATGTTTGTTCATCCTCATGCAGTTTCGTTATCGCAAAAAATCATGATCGAAAAAGCGCTCTTGAAAAGCGGTGCAACAATTTCTGAGACAAATACTGTCAGGAAACACTTATCGGACGTTAAGGGTGGAGGGTTAGCGCAAATTCTATTTCCTGCAACTGTTGCGACAATGATTTATTCCGATGTTCCGGGAAATGATTTATCAACTATTGCATCTGGTCCTACAGTTTGCGATCCTACAACAATTGACGATGCGATTCACATCATCAAAAAATATAACCTCCAACAAGAGTTAAGTTTGCCACGCGATGCCTTTGTTGAAAATCCGCAAGATAAAAAATATTTTAAAAAAGTCCATAATATTGTGGTTTTGAGTAATCAAACAGCTCTTTCCGCAATGCGCAAAAAGGCGACGGAGGCACGTTTCCTCGCAAAAATTTTCTCCGATCGATTTGAATCGGAAGCAAAACTAGCAGGAAAAAAACTTATTAGCGCAACTCATCCGCATTCAATTCTTCTGGTGGGGGGCGAGACAACGGTTCGCGTTGGAAAAAAAGGAGGAACTGGTGGACGTAACCAAGAACTGGTTTTGGGAGCACTTCCCTATGTTGGTCTGGATATAACTATTTGTTCATTTGCTTCCGACGGGTTTGATAATACAGAAAATGCAGGAGCAATCGGAGATTACAACACAATAAAACAAGCAAGAGAATTAGGACTTGAGCCTCTAAAATTCCTGGAAACAAATAGCAGCCTTGATTTTTTTACCAAAACAGGCGATGCTATTATAACAGGCAGATTGCCATCAAATGTTTCAGACTTAATGATAGTACTGAGAAAATAATATGTTGGAAGAAATTCATGACGAAAAATTGAAAGACCTGGAACTTAAGGCAACCCAGGCGCGGGAATTGGTGATCGAAACGTTGCTTGAGGCAGGTTCGGGGCACTCTGCTGGACCTTTGGGGATGGCGGATATTTTTATTGCCTTTTATTTTCATATTTTAAATCACGACCCCAAAAATCCTGATTGGGCGGATCGAGATAGACTTATTCTGTCAAACGGTCATATTTGCCCAATTCTCTATGCAACAATGGCTATGGCAGAATATTTTCCAATAGAGGAACTAAAGACTTTACGAAAACTTAATACTCGCCTCCAAGGTCACCCGCACAGAACTGCGCTCCCAGGCGTTGAAACTACATCCGGCCCACTTGGAGAAGGCATCTCGCAATCAATTGGAATGGCCTTATCTGCCAAACTCGACAAAAAAAATTACCATGTCTATTGCCTGACTTCTGACGGCGAGCACCAGGAAGGAAATACATGGGAGGCCGCAATGTTCGCCGCGAAATACAAAGTTGATAACTTAACTGTAATTATTGATCGAAATAATATTCAAATAGATGGATTTACAGAAAACGTAATGCCGCTTGAGTATTTACGTGCGAAATATGAAGCCTTCAACTGGCATGTCCAAGAGGTCGACGGTCATAACATTCGTGCATTTGTTGAAACCATTAATCAAGCTCGCGCTGTTCATCAAAAACCTTCAGTTATAATTGCCCATACAATTCCGGGGCTTGGAGCTGATTTTATGGAAAATAAGTTTGAATGGCACGGAAAACCGCCAAACGAGGAAGAGGCTAAAAAAGCATTAAAAGAACTGCGAACACTTGAGGGTAAAATTACAAGTGAACACCAGTAGAATTTAGAATCTAGAATTCATAATTTAGAATTATAAAAAAATTATAAATTCTAAATTTAATTCTGAACTCTAAATTCTGAATTATAAATTATGCTAAATCCTGATTTAAAACTAAATCCTAAACTATTTGACAAAAATGTCGAAATGGCGCCGATCCGAAACGGTTATGGGGAGGGCTTAGTTTCTTTGGGCGAACAGGATCCAAATGTTGTGGTTCTTTGCGCGGATTTAACCGAATCTACGAAATCCGAAGAGTTCTCGAAAAAGTTTCCTGAAAGATTTTTTGAAGTAGGAGTTGCAGAGCAAAACATGGCAGCAATTGCGGCCGGCCTTGGGGTTTCAGGCAAAACCGCATTTATTTCATCCTACGCAGCATTTTCTCCTGGTAAAAACTGGGAAACAATTCGAACTACTATCATATACAACGATTCGAATGTGAAAATTGCCGGGCATCACGCAGGGCTTATGACAGGCCCGGATGGGGCAACTCACCAGGCAACTGAAGATATAGCAAGTGTACGCGCCTGGCCAAATATTAAAATTTTTGTTCCGGCTGATAGCATTGAAGCAAGAAAAGCGACAATTGAAGCAGGAAAAATAAAAGGACCGGTGTATCTACGATTTACCCGCGACAAAAGTCCCATAATGACCACAGACAAAACTCCGTTTACACCAACCGAAATCCGAGTTTTTTGGCATCCGCCAGCTGGCGGAGATAAACCACAAGTTGTTATTTTTGGCATGGGATGGCTGTTATATCAAGCGCTCCTTGCGGCAAAAGAACTTGAAACAGAAGGAATAGATGTCCTTGTCGCAAATGTCTCAACAATTAAGCCGATCGACGAGAAGTCAATCATCTCATTAACACAAAAGACAGGGGCGGCAATTACGGTTGAGGATCACCAAATAACAGGCGGTTTGGGAGGTGCAATTGCCGAAGTCCTTGTCAGAAACAAATCCGTTCCAATGGAATTTGTAGGTCTTCAAAATACCTTTGGTGAATCAGGTAAACCCGCCGAATTAATCAAAAAATATAAAATGGACAAAGACGCAATCATCCAGGCAGTCTTGCGTGTTATCACGCGAAAATCTAAAATTTAAAATTCATAGTTCAGAATGATTTAGAATTTATAATTCTCGATTCTAAATTTAACTCTGAATTCTAGATTCTGAATTATAAATTATGAATTCCGAACTTATCGAAGAACTAAAATCTGAAATTAGGGGTGATGTTGCAGTCGATGATGCCACCTTAATGGAATATAGTCATGATGCTTCACTTTTTGAAGTAAAACCAAAGATAGTTGTTTTCCCAAAAGATCAAGAAGATGTTGAAAATTTAGTCGTTTTTGTAAACAAACATAAAAAAGAACATCCGAACCTCTCTCTTACCGCAAGATCTGCGGGAACAGATATGAGCGGAGGCGCGCTCTCCGAATCAATTATTGTTGCTTTTGGTAAATATTTCAACCACACGCCTGTTATAAACGGAAATATCGCCACAACCGAACCTGGTGTTTTTTATCGCGATTTTGAAACAGAAACCTTAAAACATAATCTAATTTTTCCCTCATATCCTGCTTCAAAGGGAATCTGCGCCATGGGAGGAATTTTTAACAATAATTCGGGTGGCGAAAAATCACTTCAGTACGGGAAAACGGAAAAATATGTAAAGCGCGTAAAGGCAGTTCTTGCCGATGGCAAGACATATGAACTTAGAAAACTTACTGAGCAAGAACTTAATGAAAAAATAAGTCAGAAAAATTTTGAAGGGGAAATTTATACAAAAATGTACCAGCTTATTAAAGAAAATTATGACAAGATAATTAATGCAAAACCTAATGTATCAAAAAATTCGGCGGGATACTTTCTCTGGAATGTGTATGATCAAAAAAATAAAACATTTGACCTGGGCAAGCTTTGGGTTGGTGCTCAGGGCACGCTAGGGTTAATGCTTGAGGGAGATCTAGGGCTTGTTCCTATACATGAACACCGCGGAATGTTGATAATTTATCTTCATGATTTATCGCACCTTGGACAAATAATAAACTCGGTCCTTGAACTTAATCCCGAAAGTTTCGAATCGTACGACGACAATACATTAAAATTGGCACTCAAGTATTTCCCTGAGTTTGCAAAACAACTTGGGCTTTTTGGAATGATTGAAGCAGGACTTGCTTTCTTGCCGGCGTTTTTCGAATTATTTACAGGAAGAAGCTTACCCAAGCTTGTTCTCCAAGTTGACTTTACAAGCAATGACAGAAAAGAGGTAGATGATAAGCTCGAAACATTACGCCAGAAATTAAAGCCACTCCACCCCTTGACTCAAACCGCTGAAGAAGGACAGGAAAATAAATATTGGCTTGTAAGACGCGAAAGTTTTAATTTGCTCAGAAAAAAGATTCGCGAAAAACACACCGCTCCTTTCATTGACGACTTTGTGATAAAACCCGAATATATTTCGCAAGTTTTACCCCAAGTAACCGACATTCTTAAAAAATATCCGGAATTTATTTATACGGTTGCAGGGCACGTTGGGAACGGCAATTTTCATATAATCCCGCTCGTTGATATAAAAAATCCTAATGTAAGGAAGGCCATTCCTGAAATCTCAGATGAGGTGTATAAAATAGTTGCAAAATACAAAGGCTCGACAACAGGAGAGCACAATGATGGTTTGATTAGAACTCCATATCTTAAACAAATGTACGGGGAGAAAATTATTAAACTATTCGAAGAAACCAAAAAAATATTTGATCCTCAAAATATTTTCAATCCCGGCAAAAAAGTAGGCGGAACGCTTGATTACGCTATGGACCACCTCCGTACAAACTGGTAGAACTTCTTTACCTGAAATTATTGTATCTCTCAAGATTTTCTAAAAGTTCTGCTGTCCATCGTGCCCTTACTTCGGCCGGCTGCAAGTCAAGTCTTTCCGTAAATGCTTTGGAAAAAGTATCTCTTACCTCCTGGACTCGGACGCTACCCTTCATTGGAACATTTACAAATCCATTGTCTCTACCAGATAAATATGCGGCTCCATAAGTCACCAATTCCTCACCGTATGCTTCGTTAAGTCCTTCTCTAAACTCTTCTCGCCTTTTAGCCCGATCTAACTCTACCTTAGCTTGTCGTTCGCGTGCTTCTCTTTGTAGCTGTCTTTGACGCTCGGGTGAAGGGCCGATAGGTGTATGTATGTCAAAATGTTGATGTTCTTGTGTCAGGAATATCACCTCCTTATCTAACAAAAACAATTTTAAAGTAAATTGCTTAAAAGTCAATTGATAAAATTGCTATCTGTAAATTACCTTAGGAAGGGGAAGGTTTTGGCAATTGATGTTTTGCTCCACCAAGAAGATATCGCGTTATTTTTTTTGGAATCAATATTTGCAAGCACTAGCAATACTAAAGCGTATATTATGTGATCGTCTATTACGGGATTATTTGCTGGTGGAAAAGCTGATAAATACATTAAAGCTAGCATGAGCGAACCAACGTAAGACGAAAACCTCAGCGCAATTCCCAAAACAAAAGCAACTCCAACTCCCAATAGGCCTGCCATGAATAAAAAGTCAACAATAGGATTTCCGGCAAGGCTTTGGAAGAATTCGGCGAGAGGTCCGTGAGTGGCATTCTTTAAATAGCCGAAGGTTGGAGAACTACCCGCAAGCCAGGATCTATCAGGAGACGTTGCATACCCTAGCCCAAGAAGTTTATCAAAAAACGCCCACAAAAAAATAAACCCAATCGAAACTCTCAGTAAGCCTATATAGGTTTTAACCATCAATATTATTGAACTACTAAGATGTCTCTAAGTCAAGGAGTTCTTAATCTCCCAAGACATTTGCGACAACTTCATATGGTGTTCTAAGATCGATTCC
>CAYHUY010000014.1:0-17098 GCA_964360265.1 uncultured Gammaproteobacteria bacterium
GAGGAGATGAGTTTTTCAAGAACTTGACTGCCTAAAATTGCGCCTGCAAGAATAAATAGATAAATCGAAAAAAGAATATGGAATGGCCAGGGAGACCTTCCCATGAGCCCTAGGATAAATGCAGTCCACCAGGAGGTGGCCGAAACCGCCCCGCAGGCAAACGCAAGACTCCGAATCCCCGAGGCTTTAGATTCACCAAAATTTATAGACGTGAGTCTTGGAGTAACAACCAAATTAAGAACCAACCCGTTCAAAACAATTATCCCAACCACAATCATTTTAGTTAAGAATTTCACCGATTGGGAATAACGGTCAATATTTGACAGAAATAAAAAGACACCGGAGAGAACAATTATAAATAACCCCACCCAGACTATTTTTGACATTATCTTTAAAACGCCCACTTCCTTCTCCTCAATTCGTAGATCTCTTAAGAATTTAAAAAATAGAGTGTCTCCTATCAATGCCCCGCCAAAGCCTAAGACTACTCCAAACAAATGAGCTCCTACAATAAAGGGATGGTAATTTTGCGCAAAAGAAATCAAATCCACCTATTTAGTATAGCAAACTGGTCGGGATGCCGTGAATCGGACACGGACTACCGCACCCCCAGCGCGGCGTACTACCACTATACTACATCCCGAAACGCCTTGAGTATTATACCGAATTTAAAATTGAAGCTCTAGTGTTTCTTGAACCCGATTTAATCGGGTTTGAGTTTTTTGGCGAGGAATTCTGCGGCTTTTTCTAAATCTTTTCGTTCGATCAATAATCTAAAACGTGCCGGGACTCCGAATCGTTGAATTGAAATACCGAACAACTTATCCTCTGAAATTGTAGTTTTAAATCCACCATCTTTTAATATTTCCTTTGCCCGCTCTGCTTCTTTTCTTGTCCTAAAAATCCTAATCCAAACCATCCTACTTCCCATTTTAGGCTTGATTGATATTATTAGCAATTGCATATCCGGACCTACAGCTAGTTGTGAGCTCCACAGCACGCTATTAATTGATCTCTTGCATTTTAATATAAACTCCAATACAATGACTTTAAATTATGGCAAGGACATCGACTAAAACTCAATCTGGAAATGGACCTTCAAAATCCCTACAATCAGAAAAACTAACCGCAATAGGAATGGCAATCGAACAAATTCAAAGACAGTATGGGAAAGGTTCTATTATGAAATTTGGAGACATTGCGGATAAAATGGTAGTTGATGTAATTCCTACAGGATCACTTGCACTGGACTTGGCTCTTGGAATTGGTGGATTACCACGCGGCAGGGTCGTTGAAATTTATGGTCCTGAAGCATCCGGAAAAACAACATTATGTCTTTCTGTTATCGCAGAGGCGCAAAAAAAAGGAGGAACAGTAGCTTTCATTGATGCGGAACATGCACTTGACCCTCTTTGGGCGCAAACTATTGGCGTTAAGCTTGACGATTTACTTATCTCTCAACCCGACACCGGTGAACAGGCACTAGAGATTACAGAACAACTTATCAGATCCGGTGGGATTGACGTAATTGTTATTGACTCAGTCGCAGCACTTGTTCCGCGAGCCGAAATTGAGGGGGAAATGGGAGATTCAATGATGGGAATGCAAGCTCGTCTTATGTCTCAGGCACTGAGAAAATTAACGGCGGCGATCTCAAAGAGTAAAACTATAGTCATATTCACAAACCAACTAAGACAAAAGATAGGGGTGGTGTTTGGCAACCCTGAAACCACAACCGGAGGAATGGCCCTTAAGTTTTACGCGTCAGTAAGACTTGACACAAGAAAAATTGAAATAATAAAAGAGGGTGATAAGGCGATTGGGAGCCGTGTCAGAGTAAAAATTGTGAAAAACAAAATGGCCCCACCCTTTAGAATCGCGGAATTTGATGTGATGGCAAATGAGGGGATATCCCGCGAGGGAAATATTTTGGATGTTGGCATAGAAACAGGTGTAGTGCAAAAGTCAGGCGCATTCTTGCGCTATGGCGAATTGATGCTTGGACAAGGAAGAGAAGCCGCCAAAAATTATCTTGGACAACATCCTGAACTTCAAAAGAAAATCGTAGCTGAGGTTATGGAAAAATCAAAAACCCAAAAAGCCCCATTAGCTGTAGGCGGACAGGAAAATGAGGAAGAGAATAGCGCCGCTTAAATCCGACTCCGAGGAAAACCGCGCGCTCGCTTTCAACTGGTCATTAAAATATCTCTCTTATCGTTCCCGTTCCACAAAAGAGATTAAAGATTATTTGCTTAGGAAGAATTTTGTTGAATATACAATAGATGCTGTTATTCAAAAGCTTACCGATCTTAAATTCTTAGATGATGAGGAATTTGCGAGAAACTGGATTGAATCCCGCCAAAAATATAAAGGGAAAAGTAAGTATATTCTCAAAAACGAACTGCGCTTAAAAGGATTGAGCGAAAATATGATCGAACCATTATTAAAAGAAGCACGAGACGACTTTGCAACAGCTCGAACCTTATTCGATAAGAAGAAAAAAACCCTAGGCAGACTTCCTTCGCAAGAATTTAAGAAAAAGATGGGTTTGTTTTTACAGCGGAAGGGGTTTTCGTTTGGAATAATAACTAAACTTCTGCACGAAAATTAACGCTTTGGACTCTGTTTCTTTCTCCTTGCTTTGCCGCCCATTCCGACTTTTCTTCTTTCGCGAGTCCTTGGATCACGGGTAAGATATCCTTTTCCACGAAGTATCTTGTGATATTTCTCACGATCTACCTTATCAAGTGTTCTTGCCATTCCAAGTATTGCCGCGTCAAGTTGTCCAGATAAACCTCCACCTGCAACTTTAATAGTAAAAATATAATTTCCTAAAACATCCGTATCTACTAAGAACTTATTGTAACGTGGTCCATATGCGGAAAACCTAAAGTATTCATTTACTTGTCTGCCGTTAACTTGAATATCTCCCCTTTTAAATTCTACCCCGTTAATTTGAACTTTGGACCCGGATGGATTATACAAGCGAACACGAGCAACTGCCTCTCTCCTTCTTCCTACCGCAAATGTATATTGTTTGATATTGGAACTTACAACTTTTACCATACCTTAAGACTCTTTGAATTTTTCAGCGAACTTATGTTCGCTTCCCTTAAAAATATAAAGTCTTTTAAGCATTGACGCTCTGAGTTTATTTTTTGGAAGCATTCCTGAAACCGCGTGACGAATTATCTCTTCAGGCTTCTTTTCCCGGTATTCCTCGAGTCTTATTTTTCGCAATCCTCCCGGATAACCCGAATATCTTGTATAAACTTTATCTGTTTCCTTTTTGCCGGAAACTGCAACATTTTGCGCATTAATCACCACTACGTAATCTCCACAGTCAAGATTTTTAGTAAAATATGGCTTACCTTTCCCAAGTAAAGCTTTTGCAATACCAGTGGCTTCCCTTCCCAATATTTTTCCACTAACATCAACAAGATGCCAGCTTCTTTGGATTTCTTTTGCTCTTGTAGGTTTTGTAATAGGGATTAACATAATTTATTTCTTTCGGCCGGAGACCGATCCGTCCTTGGCGGAAGTTTTTTTGACAGGTCCTTCTTTCTTAGGTTTATTTTTATTTATCTTTGCCTCCTTAAATGATGTTACCGAAATTCCCTCGACCCAAGTCATCAGAACCATTTTTGCGCCGTCTTTGACTCTATACCCCAGTTTTAAAATTCTTATATACCCACCTGGCCTTGATTCAAACTTTGGGGCAATCTCAATTATTATCTTCTCGGCAACTTTTTCACTTGCAAGCCGCGCAACTAAAAGTCCCCTTGCTTCCTGTCCGTGCTTTTTTGCAATCGTTACAAGTTTTTCAATCTCTCCTTTTATTGCTTTTGCTTTTGCCTCGGTCGTCTTAATCTTACCGTTCATAACCAAAGAAGACATAAGGCTTCTAAATAGTGCCTTCCGGGCATTTTTATCCCTTTTTAATCTTCTTCCAAAAATTCTTTTTCTCATAGAGGTAGGGGGGCTAGAAAGAAAGGGTGATTCCCCGCGCTTTAAGGTTTTCTTCAATTACAGAAATAGACTTTGACCCAAGGTTTCTATAGGCCATAAGTTCTTTCTTGGGAATGCTAAACATATCGCCTATTGTTTCTATTCCGGCATTTCTTAAGCTGTTATAAATTCTTGTGGGTAAGTCTAACTCGTCTATAGTCATCCTTGATATATCATCTGAAAGCACTTGTGAACTTTTTGTCTGTTCCGTCGCTAAAGCTTCATTTGGTTCATGTATTTGACGGAAATAAGAAACTAAGACTTTACTTGCTTGATTAAGCACATCATGTGCCTTTACGGTTTCATCTGTCCAAATCTCAAGAATTAATTTATCAAAATTAGTTTGTCTTCCAACACGAGTCTGTTCAATTTTATAATTTACTCTTAGGACGGGCGAAAATATTGCATCGATTGGGATTACGCCTACTGTTGATACTTTTCTGTCTTCGGAAAGAGAATAACCTGTTCCTCGTTCAGCTATCATTTCTATATTAATTTTTGATTTTTTATCAGAAAGTGCACCTAAATAGTGCTTGGGGTCAATTATTTCAACACCGTCTGAGGTCTCTATTTGCCCTGCATTTATTTCTCCTGGGCCAGTTGCGCTAAGCGCGAGTTTTGCCTCATCTCGTCCATCAGCCAATTTTATTCTGAGGGTTTTAATATTTAATACCAACTCAATAATGTCTTCTTTAAACCCCGGTAGCGTTGAGAAAATATGACTAACGCCATCAATCTTTACAGATGTTATCGCAGCGCCCTGAATGTTTGTGAGGAGAACACGACGAAGAGCAACTCCCAATGTGTGTCCAAATCCGGGCTCAATCGGCTCTAATACAAATTTGGCATAGCCCTTATCTTTCTCTTCTTCTATTGTTTTGAATGTTGGATTAATCATTTTAAGACAAGATGTAATTTTACCATTATCTAGAGTAAAATTCAATAACTAACTGGTAATTAACAGGATTTGAGATATCTTCTTTTGTTGGTAGTTTTTTCAATTTTCCAATTAAGTTCTGCCTTTCAAGAAATGTAGGAAGTTCTGGATTTTCTGTTATTCTTTCTTTCAAATCCGGACTTTGCATTTTCTCTTGAAGAGAAATAATGTCTTCTTCTTTTACTGAATATGATGGTATATTTATTTTTTTTCCGTTTACGGTAATATGCCCATGAGAAACAAGTTGTCTTGCATGAGGTCTTGATTTTCCAAAACCAAGTCTGTATACAACGTTATCAAGTCGTACTTCAAGAAGTTGAACCAATGCATCTTCTGTATTTATCTTTTTTTTCTGGGCGGCGACAACATAGTTCCTAAACTGTTTTTCAAGCAATCCGTAAATTCTCTTAAGTTTCTGTTTTTCCCGAAGTTGAATTCCATACTCAGATAGTTTTCTCATCCGCTTTTTACCATGAATCCCGGGAATTATATTTAATCTCCTATCAAGAGACCGGGATGTTTTTCCAAGAATATTTACTCCCTCGCGTCTTGCTAATTTATGTTTTGGACCCGTATATCTTGCCATTTTAGACTCTCCTTTTCTTTTTCATCCTTGGCCCATTGTGAGGAATGGGCGTAATATCTGCAATCATTGAAATAGCAAGTCCTGAGTTTCTTACCGCACGCAAAGCTGCATCCCGCCCGACACCAGGACCCTTGATGAAAACATCTACGGACTTTATGCCGGTATCTCTTGCTTTTCTTATTGCCTCCTCCACTGCTTGAGTTGCGGCAAATGGGGTACTTTTCCTTGTGCCCTTGTATCCCTTATTGCCGGAACTTGACCATGCAACCGTATCTCCCTTTTCATTTGTTACTGTGACAATTGTATTATTAAAAGTAGTTGATACGTAAACTCTTCCATTCTCAATCGTAAGTGTTTTCTGTTTTGTTTTTTTTGTAGAGACTGAAACTTTCTTCATGGTATTTTCAATTATTTAGTTTTTGCGGGAGTTGTGGGTGTCAACCCCATTCTTTCCGCAACTTCCTTTTTGATCGCGCCAATTGTCACTCTTTTGCCTCTTTTTGTTCTTGCATTGGAGCGAGTTCGCTGTCCTCGGGCAGGCAAATTCTTTGCGTGTCTCATTCCTCTATATGTTCCTATTTCTTTCAATCTTTTAATGTCACCTGCTATATCGGCGCGTAAATCACCTTCAATTTTGTACGTCTCTATTGCCTTCTGAATTCTTCCAAGTTCCTCTTCCGATAACGAGTTAAGTCTCTTGTCACGATCTATCTTTGCTTTTTCAAGCACTTGTTTAACATTGTTTCTTCCAATTCCGTAAATATAGCTCAAGGCAATATCTACTCTTTTATTATCTGGTATATTTACTCCAACAACTCTCATAGTTAAATCTTAAATTCGAATATCGAAATTCGAAACAAATTCTAAATTAGAATTTTAAATATTTAAAACTTGTTTCGTGCTTCGGATTTCGTGCTTAATAGAATTTGGGTTATTTTGTACGATAGGTTATTCTTCCTCTCGCGCGATCGTAGGGGGTCATTTCAATCTTTACCCTGTCTCCTGGAAGAATCTTTATAAAATGTATTCTCATCTTCCCTGAAAGGTGACACAAAATTAATTTTCCCCCTTCTATTTCAACTCTAAATAAAGTATTAGGCAAAACCTCACGTACTATTCCCTCTAATTCAATTGCCCCAGCGTGAACCATATCCCAAAGTCCTCATATTTTACCAAATCTCACCTCGTATATCAAGCCTGCAAGAGCCCAAGTCTATCATTTTTCAAAAATGTTAAAATCTTAGGACCTTCTTCTGCAACTAATACCGTTCGCTCAAAAAGACCTGATATGCTTTGATCTTTTGTAGATATCGTCCAGTCGTCGTCTTTGCCGTAAACAACATCATGACCTCCCATATTGTATATTACTTCTATCGCAACAGTCGCGCCTTGCGTAAGATATGGAGTATTTTCTATTGCCCCTGATAAACATCCGGGAATTTCGGGTTTCTCATGTAGTTCCCTGCCTACCCCATGTCCCACAAGAGACCGAACGACTGAATATCCCGCACTCTCAACAATATTTTGTATAGCTTGCGAAATGTGTCCCACACGATTGCCTGCCGTTGCCTCATGTATTCCCGCAAACAAGGCTTTTTTCCCAGTCTCCAAAAACCTATCAATGCTCTTGTTCGAATTCTGAATTCTGAATTCTGAATTCTGAACTATAATTGTCTCCGCCATATCAGTATGGAATCCTTCAAAAAAAACACCGCAATCGATCCCAATAATGTCGCCTGCTGCAAGTTTTCGGTCAGTGGGAATCCCGTGAACAACTACATCGTTTGTTGAAACGCAAATTGTATGTTTGTAACCGGGAACTTTTTTAAAACCCGGCTTACCGCCTTTTTTGAGTATTAATTTCTCTGCTAATGAATCCAATTCGATTTCTGAAACACCGGGTGCGACAAACTCAATCAACTCTGAAAGAACTTCTCCTAAAATTCTCCCCCCACTCTCCATGCTTTCAATTTTTTTTACATCCATGCTTATACTTTCAACACGCGGCAAATTTCTTTATGTATTTCTTCTATAGATCTCTCACCGTCAATTTCGTAAAGTATGCCTTTTTCTCGATAATAATCAAGAACCGGTTCTGCATATTTATGGAATAATTCAATTCTATTCTTAAGAGCCGGCGGAGCCTCATCATCTCGGGCATCTTGACGAAGAGATAATCGATGTAACGCTTGCTCATCCGAAACATTAATATATAAAACTGCATTTACCCCATTCTTAAATGATTCCGCCTGTGTTTTTGTTCGAGGAAATCCATCTATAATATATCCATCCTTATATTCTGGGCGTGCAAGGTATTCGCCCACCACTCTAAGAGTCTCACCATCAGGCATAAGATAGCCGGCATTCATTGTTTCCTTTACGTATCGTCCCTGGGGCGTAAGCTCATGAGCTATGTTTCTAAATATGTGTCCTGTTGAAAGATAGGGAATCTTGAGCTTTTCAGCGAGTAGATTCCCTTGTGTTGATTTTCCTGAACCTTGAATTCCAATAAGTATTACTTTCACCTTGTGGCAAACCTTTCGTAACTTTTTGTTACCATCTGAACCTCAAGAATTTTGACTGTCTCAATTACCACCGACACTACAATCAAAATACTTGTTCCCCCTACAAGCAGTGCCGTAATTCCTGTTGCTGCCTGTACAATGCTTGGAAGTATCGCAATTGTTCCCAGGAATACTGCTCCCGGAAGAGTAATTCTTGTAGTAATATAATTAAGAAAAGATGCGGTTGGTTTTCCGGGCCTTATCCCGGGTACAAACCCGCCATGCTTTTGGATTTCCTCTGATATTTTTTGTGGGTTGAAAATGACCGCCGTATAAAAGTATGTAAATCCTACTACTAGAAAAAAGTAGGTTGCATTATAAGCGATTCCGTTCGGACCAAAATTAGTCGCTAACAAATTACCAATATCGGATAGTGCTTTATTTGTACTGCTCACTAAGTAATTCGCAACAAGAGAGGGAAGGAGAACTATTGAAACGGCAAATATTATGGGGATTACCCCTGCTTGGTTTAGCTTTAAAGGAAGGTGCGTTGATTGACCGCCATAAGTTCTTGACCCCCGTACTCTTTTTGCGTAATAAATTGGGACACGCCTTATGGCCTCACTTACAAATACAATTGCACCAATAACTGCCACTCCTAAGCCTGAAAAAACCGCAAGATTTACCAAATCCTGTGAATTAACCGTAGAAATCATCTGGAGAGCAACAACGGGAAGTCTCGTGACAATTCCCGCAAAAATCAGAAGTGAAATTCCATTCCCAATTCCTTGTTCTGAAATTAATTCTCCTAACCAAATCAAAAACATAGTACCTGCTGTCATTGTTGCGACAAAAGAAAAAATCTCAAAAGGGGAAAGCGTTGCAATGATTTGCTGGTTACGAAGTAACGCGTACATTCCAAGAGATTGAACAATAGAAAGCGGAATGGTTAGGTATCTAGTATATTGATTAATTTTCTGTCTGCCATATTCTCCTTCTTTTTGAAGGGCTTCAAGTTTTGGATAAACAATACCCATAAGCTGGAAAACTATTGAAGAATAAATATAGGGCCCCAGACCTATTGCCAAAATAGAGAAATTAGAAAGCGTACCCCCGGAAAAAATATCAAGAAGACCCAACAACTCATTTTGAGCAAAAAGAGATTTTAATTGAGCTATGTTTACTCCAGCAACAGGAATATGCGCAAAAAGTCTAAAGATCAAGAAAATCCCAAGTACTATTAAGATTTTTTTACGAGTATCACGTTCGCGGATAGAGTTCTTAACAATATCAAGAACGTTTTTCATATATTTATTGTAAGACTGATCCTCCGGCCTTCTCTATTTTAATTTTTGCGGAAGCGCTAACTGGAACGGTAACTTTGAGGGCTGTTTTAATTTTTCCATCTCCTAATATTTTAACACCTACCCACTTTGCTTTTTGGGGTACAAATCCATTTTTTACTAAAATGTCTATATCTACATTAGACCTAGATGGAAGTTTATCTAATTTATCAAGAGTAACAATAAATGGGCGAGTCTTAATGCTTTTATTTCTTCCTCTTCCTCTTAGAAACGGCATTCTTTTAACAAGGGCTAGGGCGCCTCCCTCAAAAAAAAGCTTTATATTGCCTCTTGCCTTCTGGCCTTTTGTGCCACGCCCCGCTGTTTTGCCACGCCCTGATCCATATCCTCTTCCTACGCGCTTTAATCTATTTTCTGTTGTTTTAGGTAACGATTCAAGTTTCATAGTAAAATTATCTTGAAAGCCTCCTTAATGCCTCAAAAGTTGCGCGTACATTGCTTGCCTTATTATTTGTTCCAAGAATTTTAGATGATATATTTTTAATACCCGCTACTTCCACTACGAATCTAACTGCGCCCCCCGCAATAATTCCAGTACCGGCCGGTGCAGGTTTCAAGAAGATTTGTGCCGCACCCTCCTTGACCGCAATTAAGTGGGGTATTGTATCATTAATGATTGGTACGTCAATCATTTTTTTCTTGGCAATCGCAATTCCCTTTGCAATTGCAGTAGATACATCGCTAGATTTACCAAGACCAACGCCAACGCGACCATTTCTATTCCCCACTATTACAAGAGCAGTGAATCTCATTTTATTGCCCCCTTTAGTTTTTTTAGAAACCCTATTTATTTGAATAACTTTCTCTTCGAGTTTCTCCTGATTTTGATCTAGATTTATTTGATTCATAATTTATGTTCCATTGTTAACTAGAATATCAATCCTCCCTCTCTCGCTCCTTCTGCAAGTGCCTTCACACGTCCATGATACCTATACGGTCCTTTATCAAATACGATATTTTTTATCTTCTTCTTTTTTGCTTTTTCTGCTAAGACTTTTCCAAGCGCATTTGCTTTTAATGTTTTATTTCCTTCGTTTTTAATTTCTTTTTCGTTTGCGAAAGCTAGTGTCACGCCTTTTTCATCATCTATGACTTGAGCGTAAATATGTTTGTTTGATCGAAAAACAGTTAATCTTGGCAATATCTTTTTAGCCAAGATTTTACTTCGAACCCGACTGGTTCGTCTTTGTATTCTTTTTATTTTTATCTGTCTTTCCTTCATGGCTATTTAGTTGCTGCTCCTGCCGCTTTTGCAGCCTTTCCTGCTTTTCTTCTTAATTTTTCACCAACATATTTAATTCCTTTTCCTTTGTAGGGATCGGGAGGTCTTATCTTTCTTATTTGACTTGCCGTATCACCTACTAGCTGTTTACTCATACCCGCAACTGTTATTATATTTTCTTCCACCGATATACTGACTCCTTCTACGGGCACTACTCTCACCGGAACAGAATACCCAACATTTAAAATAAGTTCTTGTCCCTCAACCTTTGCCCTATACCCAACCCCGGATAATTCCAGTTGTTTACTGAAGCCCCTGACAACACCTTCCACTATATTTGCAATTAAGGCTCGAGTAAGACCCGCAAATTTGTCCAAATCTTTTAGGTCCGAGTTTTTGTTAATTTTTATAACTCCGTCTTCAACTATAACTCCAATTCCTTGTGGAATTTCCATTTCAAGACTTCCTTTGGGCCCACTAGCTGTTACCTTTCTATCATTTACAACGACTGTCGCCTCCTGATCAATCTTTATTGGTTTTTTGGCAATGTTTGACATAGTTATTAAAATATTTGGCAAATAAGCTCCCCTCCAACATTGTTTTTTTGAGCATCGCGACTTGTCATTATCCCTCTGTTTGTTGACAGAATGCCAATTCCATGCCTTGGGATCCTCTTTTTAATTTGTTTACTTCCAAGATAGTGGTGAATTGATGGCTTTGAAACAAGTTTGATTTCGTTTATCGCAGGATTTTTATCTTTGTAAAGTAACTCAACTAGAATTTCTTGTTTTTCGCTTTTGGTGGAGACCTTTTTAACGTACCCCTCCTTAACAAGAATTTCTCCAATGGAAAAAACTGCCTTTGAATAGGGAATAGTTATCTCCTTTTTTCGGCCCATATATCCATTTTTAATTTGTATTAAAAAATCTCCAATCGTATACATAGTCTCTTTGCTTACCAGCTTGCCTTCTTGACTCCCGGCAGCTCTCCTTTCAATGCGCGCTCGCGAAAACAAATTCTGCAAAGTCCAAAAAGCCTCATGTATCCACGCGGCCTCCCACAAAGCATGCAAATATTTTTTTTGCGCGTACTGTACTTTGGCTTCTTGTATAAATTTTTTACTATATTTGACTTCTTAGCCATAGTTTTAAGTTTTAAGTTTTTTGAATGGCACCCCTATTTCTTCAAGTAATATTTTTGCCCGTGCGTTATCTTTTGCGCTTGTTGCAATGGACACTTGAAGGCTCCTAATTTTATCAACCTTTCCTGGATCTATTTCGGAAAAAACAGTGTTTTCAGTAAACCCAATGGTTAAATTTCCCCTGCCATCAAAAGCCTTGTCAGAAATTCCACTGAAGTCACGAACTCTAGGAAGCACTATTTTAACAAGTTTCTCCAAAAAATCATACATTCTCTTTCCACGAAGAGTAGCGGACAAACCAATTTCATCTCCCTCGCGTAGTTTAAAAGAGGCAACAGAAATTCTCGCCTTCGATGTTTTAGGTTTTTGACCGGTTATAAGCGTCAAGTCTTCCCGCATCTTATCAATATTCTTTTGGTCAACTAAAAAATCCTTCATGCTTGAATTCACTACGATCTTTACTACACGTGGAACTGCCATAGGATTTTTTATCCCAAGCTTGTCTTGGAGCTTTTTAAGTATTTCTTTTTCGAATGTGCTTTTAAAGTTTGTCATGGTTTTAAAAATTATTATCCTTGACGCTGTTTATGTCTGGGATTTTCACAAATAATATAGAGAACGCCGCGGCGACGAATTACCTTACATTTAATACATCTTTTTTTAACTGATGCTTGTACTTTCATATTTTTTAATCAATCTCTTTATTGCATTTTCTACATATACGAACCTTAATTTCTTTTTCTATTTTAAAACCGACCCTTGTTGATTTTTTGCATTTTGGGCAAATTAAAGCAACCTTTGAGACGCGCATTGGTTTTGTTATCAAGACAATCTCCGATTTTTGATTTTTCTCCCGCGCTTTTACGTGCCGCTTAAATTGATTTATTCCTTCAATTAAAACACTATCGGATTTAGGAAAAACCCTTTCAATTTTGCCAGATCTATCCTTATCCTTACCTATTAAAACTTTTATTGTATCTCCTTTTTTAAGTTTCATAAAATTGTCAAACAACGTGATTTGCAAGACTTACAATCTTTGCATATCCCGCATCTCTTATCTCACGTGCGATTGGTCCAAAGATTCGTGTCCCAATTGGATTTTTACTCGTTTCATTTTCAATGATCACTCCAGCATTTTCAGAAAATCTGACATACGTTCCATCGCGACGCTTAAATTCTTTTTTGGTACGAACCAATACTGCTTTTACCTTGTCTCCTTTTTTAAACTGAGTATTAGGAAGAACTTTCTTTACAACACAACCAAAGTAATCTCCAAGTTCCCCCTTTTTTCTGTTTGAACCGCCAAAAACTTGAATTACCATTAATTGTTTAACCCCACTGTTGTCTGCTACATTTAACATTGACCTATGCTGTATCATATTATTTACCTCCCTTGGCGGGTCGTGGCGCGCGTTGCAAAGCTACCCTCTGTTTTAATATTTCTATAACCTTGAAATACTTATCGCGACTTATTGGCTTTGTCTGTTCAATTTTCACAGATTCACCTACTTTCACTTTAAAACCGTTGTCGTCCGCCTTTAGTCTCTTTGTCTTCTTTACTATCTTTCCATAAATAGGATGCCTAATTCGTCGTTCTATTTCAACAACTACGGTTTTTTGCATTTTATTAGAAACTATTTTTCCTACTAAGATTTTTCTTGCCATATTTAACTGTCTCCTTTCTCGGCAGGTACATCTATCTTTACGGATTTCATGGATAAAAAAGTGAGAGCGCGAGCGATATCTTTATTTTTATTTTTAATGGCATTAGTATTGATAAGTTTACCTAAGCCTTTTTCAATTTTTAGCTTCCCCACTTCATCCCGTAAATCTACAATAAATCTTTTGAGTTCCTCAATTGTCTTCATTTTTAATTCTTCTAGCTCTTTCTTTTTCATGGACTATTTAAATTCCCCCTTTTTAACAAAGCTGCTTCTTATTGGTAGTTTGTGAGAAGCAAGTCTTAAGGCTTCTCTTGCAACAATTTCCCCAACTCCTGCCATTTCAAAAATTATTCTTCCTATCTTCACCGGTGCTACATACTCGTGAACATCTCCTTTTCCCCCTCCCATTCTTGTTTCGGGCGGTTTGCGTGTAATGGGCCTGTCTGGAAATATTCGAATCCATATCCGGCCCCCTCTTTTTGTGAAATGCGTAATTGATTTTCTTGCCGCTTCTATTTGACGGCTTGAAATATTAGCTGAAGCTTCGGCTCTCAATCCGAATTCTCCAAAAGCAATACGACTTCCCCTAAACGCAACCTTATCGTTTACTTTTGGTTTAAACTGTTTTCTATATTTTGTACGCCTTGGTGTTAACATAATTTATCTGTTGATCCAAACCTTAACTCCTATATATCCACTTTTAGTCAAGGCCGGAACCTGCGCATAATCAATATCTTCTCTTATTGTTGAGAGGGAAACTTTGCCTGTCTGAAACCTCTCGCGTCTTCCAATCTCGGCTCCACCTATTCTTCCTGAAAGCACAATTCTTACGCCTTTTGCACGAGACCCCATTACCTTATCTGCTGTCTGTCTCATTATTCTTCTGTGCGGCATTCTCCTAAGTAATTGATCTACAATGTTTGACGCTACAAGATATGCGTTAAGATTGGGGTCTTTTATTGGCTCTACTTTAAGTTCTATCTTTTTTGAGCCTATATCTTTTTTTGTCACTCCAATAAGTTTCACTATTTCACGTTTTAATTGTTCAAGTCCTGTCCCTCCTCTACCTATTACAATTCCGGGCCTAGTAACATAAATCGTTATTCTAATAGAACTTACTGACCTCTCTATAACTAAATCTCCGATACCTGCGACTTTCAACCTTTTGTACAATTCCTCTCTTATTTTTATATCCTGGAGGACTGTCTGAGCATACAGTTTTTTACTATAAAAACCGATACTCTTAAATCCTTGATGGATTCCAAGACGCAATGCTATTGGATTAACTTTTTGTCCCATATGTTTAAAATCCGAAATTCGAATTTCGAAATTCGAAACTATCGAGTTTTCTCCTTTCCTTCCGTTTTAACATTTTGAATTTCTGTTTCTTTTGAAATTGCTTCGGATTTCGGATTTCGTGCTTCGGATTTTATGTTATCCGACAGAATTACTCTTATATGACTTGTTCGCCTTTTGTATGGCCGCGTGCGACCCCTTGCGGCAAAATGATACCTCTTCATGCTTGCACCCTCTGAAACAGACACTTCGCGAATTGTAAGATTTGTCTTATCTGCCTTAAAGTTATTTACGGCATTTGCAATTGCCGAATCTATAGCTTTCCTGATAGGAAACGCTGCTCTTTTATTCATTACCGAAAGGACAGCATTTGCAGAACTCAAGTTCTTTTTTTTAATACCCGCAACAACAAGCCTTACCTTTCTGGGACTAATTTTTATATTTTTTGCTATTGCTATATATTCCATACTAAAACTTTGCCATTATGTTTTGCTAATTTCTCTGGCAACAACTCTTCCGTGACCTCGGAAAAGTCTTGTTGGAGCAAATTCTCCAAGCCTATGACCCACCATATTTTCGGTGACCTTAACAGTAATATGATTTTTCCCATTGTGAACTAAAAATGTATGTCCAACAAATTCAGGCGGAATTTGACTCGCTCTTGCCCATGTTTTTATAGACACGCTTGAGCCGGACGCTTTTTGCGCTTGGACTTTTTTTGCTAATTTTTCGTCCACGTATGGACCCTTCTTAAGTGATCTACCCATTTTCTTTATTTTCTCCTTTTTAAAATAAGTTTATCTGAATATTTCTTTTTTGATCTTGTCTTTCCAACCGCCGGTTTTCCCGCATAGGTTTTTGGTGTAGGCATGCCAATCCCCGACCGTCCTTCTCCTCCACCGTGAGGATGAGACCTTGGATTCATAGCAACGCCGCGAACCGTTGGTCTAATCCCAGCATGCCTTGATGCCCCTGCTGTTCCCAAAACCCTATCCTTCCACTCAACTTTTCCAACCTGCCCAATCGTCGCAAAATTAAGCACTAAAATTTTCCTTACTTCACCGCTTGGCATCTTTACATGCGCATAACCTCCTTCGCGGGCCACAATAAATGCCTGATCTCCTGCCGATCTTGCAATTTGTCCTCCTCGTCCAGGAGTAAGCCCCACATTATGAATAGGCTGGCCTATTGGAATCAAATTCAAAGGCAAAGAATTCCCTATTCTTACCTCAGCTTCTTTTCCTGACATGATTTTATCCCCCATCTTAAGTCCGACAGGCGCTAAAATATAACGTTTCTCTCCATCCTTATAATGAACAAGCGCAATGTCGGCGGACCTATTAGGATCATACTCAAATCCTACAATTTTCCCCTCTACATTTAACTTATCCCGTCTGAAATCAACCATTCTTAAAAATCTTTTGTGTCGTCCTCCTTGATGACGAACCGCAACTCTTCCGCTCGTGTCTCTTCCAGATTGTTTTTTTAATAAATATTTAAGTTTTTTTGCCATCTGCTTTCTCCTCAAACATCTCTATTTTCTGTCCTTTTGCAAGTGCTACTCGAGCTTTCTTGTAAGATTTATCTGTAATTTGTTTTCCCTTGCGCGTCTGTTTTATTTTTTGCTTTTTGATATTCGCCGTGTAAACTTTTCTGACATCAACTTTAAAAAGCTTTTCAACCGCATTCTTTATCTCCGTTTTATTTGCGCTTTTTGCTACCACAAATGTATATTTATTGCTAGATTTAGCCTCGCTAAACGATTTTTCAGAAATAATTGGTTTTATAATAAAATCAGATAAAATTTTCATACTTCTTAAGCTTTCTCTCCCATGAATACTTCTTTCATTTTCTGAATCGAGTCTTTTGCAAGAATTAGATAATTGCTGTTAAGAACCTCATATGTATTTACACTATGCGCAGGGATAATTCTTACTCCCTTTATGTTGCTTGAGGCGCGAATCGCCTCTTGATTATCTGCAATAAATAAAACTTTATCCACTCCTTTTTTATTTGTAAACTTTAGAGTTTTAAACAAATCATAAACCTCACGAGTCGCACCTGTTAAAGCGGCTGCATCAACTGCTGAAACTTTTTCTTCTGAGAGTTTTAATGATAAGGATGAGAATAGCGCTTTTTTTCTCATTTGCTTTGAAAGTTTAAGTTCAAATTTACGAGGCCTGGGACCCAGCGCTATTCCACCACCAACAAATATAGGTGCCCTTATTCCTCCATGTCTTGCGCGGCCTGTGCCTTTTTGCCTGTAGATTTTTCTAGTCGAGCCTCGTACCTCACCCCGAGTTTTTGTTGAAGCTGTCCCTTGTCTTTGGTTAACGAGATAAACGCGAGCGGCCTGTGCCATCAATTTCTCGCTTA
>CAYHUY010000014.1:17198-20691 GCA_964360265.1 uncultured Gammaproteobacteria bacterium
TTCTTCATTCGATTCTTTTTTTGCTTCCACATTCTCGCTTACCTCGACTTGCGTACTTTTTCCAGCCTGAACTTCTTGATCTTCAATCTGACTCTCAGAAATACTGATCGCCTGATCTTCTGTTTTGCTGACTTTCTGATCCTCCGAGTTTTCCGAGTGTTCCGAATATAGGGGTATAAATTTCTTGTTTTTGCCCACTTTACGAACTACTACGGTGCTCCCTTTTACTCCTGGGATAAGACCACGAACCATAATGATCTCTCCTTGAATATCTAGAACTTCAAGATTTTTGATAGTAACTTGTTCGTTACCCATGCGGCCTGCCATTTTTTTACCTTTTAAAACACGTCCGGGAGTTGTGCCTGATCCAATGGAACCCGGAGCGCGATGCCGATCTGATTGACCATGGGTTTTTGGGCCTCCGTGAAATCCATGTCTTTTTACAGCCCCTGCAAATCCCTTACCCTTTGATGTTCCGGTTACATCAACCACATCGCCTGGTTCAAATACCTCTTTAACGTAAATCGCCGAACCTAAATTTTGGTCCGGCGGGGCGTCTACTCTTACCTCGGCGAATATGCGGGGCGCATTTTCAATCCCCGCTTTCTTTATGTGTCCTGCCGCGGGCTTATTGGACCGCTTAGCAATTCCAAAACCGAGTTGAATTGCGTTGTAACCCTCTTTATCCAATGTTTTGATTTGGGAAACAAAATTTGGCGCAACAGAAACAATGGAGAGAGGGACGCGCGTTCCATCCTCCAAAAATCCTTGCGTCTGATCTATTTTCCTACCGATTAAAGACTGTATATTCATAAACCAATAAAAAAGCGGCTCGAAGCCGCTCCTCACGTCCCAGGGATTGACCTCAAATCATGTAACTAAAGAGACTTTCAATAGTTTGGACATGCAATGAAAGATTATATACAATTCCGCTCTCAAATGCAATACGCACAACACAAAGCTATAGGGGATTACATCTTGATCTCTATGTCAACCCCGGCCGGAAGATCTAAATGAATTAAGGATTCGATTGTATTATCCGTAGGAGACAGAATATCAATTAATCTCTTGTGAGTTTTTAGTTGAAAATGCTCACGAGCGTCTTTGTCAATGAAGGGGGCTTTATTTACTACAAATACGCTTCTTCTGGTTGGTAAAGGAATTGGCCCAACTACTTTTGCGCCCGTTCTTATCGCAGTATCAAGAATCTGCTGGCACGTTAAATCTATGATTCTCGAATCATAACTTTTTAGTCTTATTCTAATTCTTCCTTTTGCCGCCATAATTTAAATATAAAAAAACCTACTTTAACAGTAGGCCTTGTAATTAAAATTCGAACCGAATTGTAAAATGTGCAAATAAAACCAAAATTATTTAGTGACTTTGGTTACTACGCCTGCTCCTACTGTTTTTCCACCCTCTCTGATTGCAAATCTCATTCCCTCCTCAAGCGCGATAGGAACAATAAGTTTTGCGTTCATTTTAGTGCTGTCTCCTGGCATTACCATCTCAACACCCTCCTGAAGCTTAATCTCGCCAGTTACATCTGTAGTTCTAATATAAAATTGAGGCCTGTAGCCCGTGAAGAATGGCGTGTGGCGTCCACCCTCTTCTTTGGTCAAAACATAAACCTCCGCCTCAAATTCCGTATGGGGAGTAATTGATCCCGGTTTTGCAATAACTTGACCGCGTTCAACGTCTTTCTTTTCAATTCCACGGAGAAGTAATCCGGCATTATCACCAGCTTGGGCGTCGTCAAGGCTTTTGCGAAACATCTCAATTCCCGTGATTACTGTTTCCTTTGTGGCTTTAACACCAATAATTGCAAGTGTTTCATTTACCTTTACCATTCCGCGCTCAACTCTACCTGTTACAACGGTTCCGCGTCCTTTAATTGAAAATACATCTTCAACAGGCATAAGGAATGGCTTTTCAATATCACGGACCGGAGTAGGAATATATTCGTCAACTTTATTCATAAGTTCCATTATTTGCGCCTCTGCTTCCGCATCTCCTTCTGTTGCCTTAAGAGCCGAACCCTTAACGATAGGCACGTCTGCACCCGGATATTGGTACTTTGTTAAAAGTTCACGGACTTCCATTTCAACCAAATCTATCAACTCCGGATCTGAAACCATATCGATCTTGTTAAGAAATACTACAATTGCCGGAACCCCAACCTGGCGAGCCAAAAGAATATGTTCTCTTGTTTGAGGCATTGGGCCATCGGCTGCTGAAACTACGAGTATTGCTCCGTCCATTTGGGCTGCGCCCGTGATCATATTTTTGATGTAGTCTGCGTGTCCTGGAGCGTCAATGTGAGCATAATGTCTTTTTTCCGTCTCGTATTCTTGGTGGGAAATGTTAATTGTTACTCCGCGTTTCTTTTCTTCCGGAGCGTTATCAATATCTTCATATTTTTTAGCCTCGGCCATTCCCTTTTTGGCCAAAACCATAGTAATAGCAGAGGTAAGTGTTGTTTTTCCATGGTCAACATGACCAATTGTCCCAATATTTACGTGTGGTTTTGTTCTGTCAAACTTTTTATCAGCCATTTTACAAAGTAAAAACACCCCTTTTTTAGGCGTGTGTAATAGATAATACAATATTTTCCGCTAGCCGTCAATACCCAAAACTAGCCAAACGTAAAATCAAAGACCTTAAGCTTTATTCACTTGCTTGCCCTGAGCGGACTTGTCCTGAGTACTATCGAAGGAGCCGAAGGGCGGAAGAAAGAATGCAAACCGATTGTCAGGATACCACCTGCGGCCAGGCCTCGCCCAAGAGCCACCGAGCCACAACCCACCATCACCGCGTCCCACATCGAACACGTACGGATAGCCATCGCGACCAGCCATTGGTTTCATACTCATCCAGATTGCTTCACCAACTTTAAGCTCATCTCCATGTTGAAGTAAAATTTGATGCGCTGTTTCAGGATATACAGGCTCAAGCCCCTTTTCATCACGGGCTTGTTCAATCTCAGCAGTTGTTGCCTAGCGTCCTGCCGGATGTGGAACTAAAACGCCAACTGATGCAACTACAAGTTCTCTTGTATGAGACTCAGGTTGTGTGGTGAATTCAGAACTTTCAGACATAAATCGTGCCTCTGAACCAATGCCAGCAGTAATCCCACTGACTGTACTCAAAAGTTCTTGTTTTGATCGTCCACCATTTACAAGTGACCACTGGTGAGTAAGGTTGCCTTCGAGTGTTGGATGAAGTCTTGCTGGCTCTACTTTAAATCCTTCAGGCACAAAAGAACCTCTCCTCTAAGCGGAAAATCTTTGAGTCCAGTTCTTCTTTGAAGCTCTGCTTGTAAATCAGCCTGTCTTTTTGCAAGATCTTGAAGGCCAAGTTGTCTAAACCCTGCCCCTGTACGTTCCATTGTCATAATCCGAGCATTTTATACTGCTATAGGTATGTTGTCAAGGACTACTTAATCTCCCAAGACATTTGCGACAACTTCATATGGTGTTCTAAGATCGATTCC
>CAYHUY010000015.1:0-9375 GCA_964360265.1 uncultured Gammaproteobacteria bacterium
CTATTGTCCTCCCAACTATAACTCCACAACAAGCGCAGGGCGAATCAGATAGTACTGAACTGAATTCAGAAAGGATTTTTGAACTAGTTAACCAATATAGAACTTCTCAAGACTTAGCTCCTTTTGAGCGTGATGATAAGGTTTGTGAGCTTACTCAAGCAAGAAGTAGCGAACTTGGGGCCGAACTTAACAATGGAACAATCCACTCCGGTCTTTATGGAAGGGGTCTGCCTTATTGGATTTTTGAGAATGCAAAAGTTGGGTCCAATGAAGAAGGAACGGTTGCGTGGTGGATCTCCTCCCCCCTCCATCATCAGTCGATCGTAGGTGATTATAAATTCTCGTGTGTTAGATGCACAGGAAACCACTGCTCTCAGCTCTTTACCAGTTTTTCTCCAAAATGAGGGGTTGTCGCGCTTCATAGTAGAGATTATAATTAACCTATTATGATGACCCAAAAGAAATCAACAACTAAGGAAACTGACCTTCAGAAGCTTGCAATTAAGATAACTGAGTGGATCGGGACGCCCGCGTCCATCATTGTCCATACTTTTCTTTTTGCAGGAGCTTTTTTGGCATACTATTTTGGTATCAAATTTGAGACTGTTCTCTTAGTTTTAACTACTATTGTCTCGCTGGAAGCGATTTATCTTTCCCTGTTTATTCAGTTTTCAGTTAATATAACTAAAGAGAGTCTTGAGGATGTTGAAGAGGATCTTGGTGAGATTCAGGAGGACGTTGAGGGTCTTGAGGGCGGATTTGGTGAGATTCAGGAGGACGTTGAGGGTCTTGAGGGCGGAATAAAAAAAGTAAGAAGAACTGTTGAGGAACTTGAAGCTGATGTGGAAAGTATCTCAGAGGATATTGATAGATTTTATCTAGAGGAAGATAAGGAACAAACGCAGGAAAAAAGAGCTAATATTGAGTCGAGCAAATCGCTTCAAAATATTGAAAAGGAGATAATAAATTTATCCAAAGGGATTATTGCTCTCCGAGACGACCTTGAGATCCTCAAAAAAAACCTCCCCTAGTTTCGCCTTATAGCCCCGCCTGCCGTAAGAAATAATCAGCAGCTGCTACGCACCAAAGTTGGGGGTCTTGTCCTGCAGGCCCAACTACCCCATTCACGGACAGGAGCTCAGGAAATCTGCCAGGATTATTTTTGTAGAATGAAGTTGGACGCTGACTTACCTCTATTACATGTTCGAGTGCCCCTGTTAAGCTCCTATTACCGCTTCTTTTAGCTGCAGACAGGTGTTTTTTTGCCCCCTTATGGATACCAGCTTGTTCATGGGGCCAAACATATTCTGTATGATAAGTATCTCTTACGCCTTTTGCGCTTTCAGGGTCGAGTGTTAAATAACCAGCTTTTGTCTCTAAGGTCTCAGAAGCCCTAATAATTCGCACCAGAATGTCAGGTGGTAAATCTCCAGGCTCAAGGTATGCTAACGAATGCAGACTATCCGAGGTTATTCCCCTAACCGCTCCGTCTGAATCTACTGCGGGAAAGAAAGAATTTAGCTCATTATCAAAGAGGTCTGGTAGTGCCTGGACCATTCTATCAGCTTTTTCAAGTAAATCTTTTCTTCCTAGCATTCTTCCCGCGCTTCTTAACCCTGAAAGATTTTGAATATGTGCAAAAGGATATACAACTGGATATTTAGGCTCCCCATTAGGTCTTCCAAGCAGTACGGAATCTTTCCAGAATGTCACCCTCAAAGCAAACCTGTCAGCACCGCAGTGTCTTGGATCTTCTTCAAATAAATCTCTGTTATTTATCTGAGGCACAACATATTTATCTACTGCAGCCTCGATAACGGGTTTTTGCCATTGAAACAAACTCCAATCTCCGGTTAGATTAATAATCTCTTCGTGCTTACTTAAAAATTCCGCATTTGAATCGCAAGAATTGAAAAGAGTGTTCTTTCCGAGTCTATCTTCTAGCTCTACACCGTCTTGAAGTTCTATGTCGTATTCGTGGAAGATTTTTCCGGGCTGTGCACCTGTATTTGCATCTGGTTCCTTGGCTTGCAATGCCCCTGCAAAAACTAAAGCATGTGCGATCATCTCCGGATTACTAAATAAGCTTGAAGCTATGACCATATCTCTAAAAAAGGGTCTTCCATACCCTGGTAAACCCGCTCTATAAAGAGTATAGCCTTTATAATCAATGCGAAGTAGGTTTAATGCCGCAGTCACGTGTTCGGCGTGATTTGGGCTATAAGAATCAGGTCGAGCGACAAACTCTTGACGAGGAAATGAATTCGCCTCAACAGTAACCATATAATAGACTACCGCCTTTAATTGCCATTGTACTGCTTCTCCGTGAAAAGTCAAGTTTTCATGAGGTATTTCTCGACCTTGAGATCCTCAAAAAAACCCTCCCATAGAATCTCTTAATGATCCGCCAACTGGCGGAGAACTTAGAGATTCTAAGACCTCGACGAAGTGAAGTTTCGACTGCGTGGATGTAAACCACGAGGCGAACCTGAATGTAGGCGGGCCCTAAACTATTACTCCATTAGGTATTTTTCTACCTCCAAAACTGCTATGTAACCAAAATTATGCATCAATATGGTAAATTTATAATTTGGGTGTTTATGGAACTATTTTTTATTTTTTAGCTTGTGGGGGTAATGTTGGCTCGAATCTAATGGCACTTGTAACACCAAGACCATAACCGTCTTTTAAACGGATGTTAGCTTTATTAATATCTTCTCCCACCAATGGCTCCTCCCACTCAAATTCAGTCGCAAGTCTTCCAGGACCTATATCAGTTATTGCAATCTTGATTCGCTGGTTCCTAATCGTACAGATTTTTCGCTTAAAACTTCTAGGGCACGCACTTTCCCTTTCTTATTTTTCTTATCCCAAGTTGATGCTACAATCTCTACGCTGCCTACATCCAGCGTTTCTGGTTTGCCTTTGTGTAACTTCCAAAAATCTGGCGTCGCTATTATTGTCATTTAAAAATTATAATACTGAACAGCCCAATTGTCAGCCATAGGATAGTCTTAGACCTAGGTTCTTGACCTTTCATCTAAAAATTGTTGGACATTGTAGTACTTTCCTTTTGCTCTTTTGATTCCAAGCGTTTCTCTTCTTTCTCTTCCCATATCAAGAATGTAATCTGTCAGGCCATCGACTATTAAAGTTTGAGCAAAAGTATACTCATCTTCCTTAAGTGGTATTATTACTCCTCCTGGAGTTTCTCTATATCTATCAAGTCTTGGAGGGTGTGGATCTTTAAGCAGGTGTTTAATAAGAAGCCAGTCCTGAATATGTTGAGCTCTATTCATATCGTTAACAACATTTTTTGGCAAGCTATCTTTCCATCCCGGAAGAACGAAGTCAAAGAAGGATAATTTAAAAGACTGCTCTCCTACGGCAAGCCAAAAGAAATAACCACCACGATCATTCTTTGAAATCGAACCAGCTAGGCTGGCAGAACTTGTAAAATCCAACTCTTCAAACTGAGTAGAAGGAAGAGCACCAACATTCGGGAAATCAAAAAAATCGTCACCCATAAACATTTTTACTATTGCCTGCCAATCTCTGTTTTTTTTATTTAGTTCTTCAATTTCTGGCCGGTATTCTTCAGTAATTCTTTTAAATTCTTCTTTATTTTCTCCGCAAACCACTTCATTTACTGCTTCATGAAGGCCATCCCATGCATCTGCGTATTTAACCATTCTTGCTTCGATAGTATCTTGTTTTCTATATTCAGCAAATACTTTCTGAAAACTTTCTACACCAATTGGTTTATCAACAAGATGTTCAACTCTTGCCGCATCTTTTTTTTCTTTTAGTTCCATTCCTTTTCTCTGTGCTCTGGTAGCGCTTCTTTTAACAGAGGCAGGAATATCTTCCATATCAGCAAGCTCTGGATCATCATGATGATCAGCCATAAAAACTATTGATGGCTGATCAAGTTCAAGCCCTAATTCCATGCACATTTGACTAAAAAGGAAAGATAACTGCATTACCTTAATAGAATGAGCTCCAAGAGTTGGACGATGTGTCATTTCTTTTATTGCACTCCATCTAGGAAGATCACCTAGACGCTTTGCTCTCTCAAGCTGCGAAGGAGAGAAAAAATCCATATGCATATAGTCAGGAATATCTAATCTGCCTAACATTTTTAGAGGATCGACTTCAAGCTTAGTCATAGCCGGGGAATTATGGCAAAAAGAGGGATTTAAGTCAATCAGTCTAATCCCCAAATCCCAATTGGGACATTCAGAGTTTGGTGCTTAGTTAGAGCAATTAGAAATTAGAGTACTTAGAAATTAAGAAGCTTGTTCCATCAAATGCTTTTCAACTTCAAGGGCGGCCATACAGCCAAAGGCGGCAGCGGTTACGGCTTGCTTGTAAGTTGCGTCGTGTACGTCACCTGCAACATATACCCCTTCCACATTTGTTTTTGTGTGATCGTAAACTTTTATAAATCCTTGTTCGTCGCGGTCAATTCCAGAAAATAAAGCCGAATTAGGGATATGGCCTACTGCCACAAATACTCCGTCAATTGGCATTTCCGATACTTCACTATTTTTAGTATTTTTTATTTTGATGCGCTCAACCTTGTTCTCACCTAAAATTTCTACAATCTCAGAGCTATAAATTATCTTAATCTTGGGATGCTCCTTTACTCTTTTCTGCATGATTTCAGAAGCGCGAAATGAGTCTCTTCTGTGGACAATTGTTACTTCTGTAGCGTATTTTGTTAAAACTAATGCTTCTTCCATTGCGCTGTCTCCTCCTCCAGCGACTATTACATTTTTGCCGCGGAAGAATGCGCCATCACAAGGCGCGCAAGATGAAACTCCTCTACCGATACGTTCTTTTTCACCGGGGACTTCAAGCCATTTTGTATCAGCCCCTGTTGCAATAATTACCGTTTGACCCGAAAATTCCCTTTCATCATCTGTTCGAACTTTGAAAGGCCGCGAGTTATAATCTGCCGACTTAAAATCGACATCCACAATTTGCGCCCCATGATGCTCTGCTTGTTTACGCATAGCAATCATTAAATCCGGTCCTTGAATGCCTTGTGGAAAACCGGGATAATTCTCGACCAAAGTAGTTAGCATAAGCTGGCCGCCCCAGGCTCGTCCGGCCACAACAAGAGTTTTAAGATTTGCGCGCGTAGAATAGAGCGCAGCAGTTAGGCCGGCAGGCCCTGAACCAATTATGATTACATCGAACAGATTTTCCATAGTTTAAATATTAACATTATAAATTCCAGTTTCCAATTACCAATCGAGGAATAAGCTAGCTAGCTTTCGAGGGCGGAGTCTATATTCTTCTTAAACACGTCTCTTGGTTGTACTCCTATCATTGTTTCAAGAGGCTTCCCATTCTTAAATATCATAATTGTTGGGATAGACATTATTCCGAAACTGCCCGGCGTATTTGAATTCTCGTCAACATTCATTTTCCCAAACTTAATTTTGTCACCGTATTCTGAGGCTAAATCTTCAATTATTGGATCTACCATTTTGCAAGGTTGGCACCACTCTGCCCAAAAGTCAACGAGAACCGGAGTGCTACTTTTTATAACTTCCTGTTCGAATGTATCATCTGTCAGGGTAAAGGACATAAGGATAAACAGTATAGCCTATTAAAAGTCAAAAATGCAAGTATAAATTTCTAATTTCTAAGTGCTCTAATTTTTAATCAATGCTCAAGGCACCAATGTCCAATTAGACATTGTAGAATTGAGAAATTGGGATTTGATTAGGTCAATTAGAATAATTAGGTAAATTAGGATTTTTTTAGCAAATTGCGAGCTTCTTTGTCCGAGACTTGAGGGAATTCACGATAAAATTCTCCCACCGCGGAAAAATCATTCGGTGTTTCAACGGCAATAATTTTATCAAAATATTGCGCAATCTCACGCTTTGTATATTTTGATATTACTGGCGTTGCTAAAATAATCTTCTTCGCCCCTAGTTTTTTCAAAATTAAACTAGCGGCGATTGCAGTTGCGCCCGTTGCAACTCCGTCATCTACTACAATAGCTGTTTTGCCTTTTACTTTTGGACTTTTCAGATTCCAACTCTTTTCTCTTTGATAAATTGTCTTAATTGTTTGACGAAGTGCTTCTTCACGCTCTTTTCTTAAAATACCCAAGCTTCTTATTAATTTGTCGTCCCAAAATTCAACGCCATCAGATCCTGTTGCACCAATTGCAAGTTCTGGATTATTTGGTGCTCCGATTTTTTTAACAATTAGGATAGCGGGTGGGATATTAAGAATTTCAGAAACTATTTTGCCTACAATTACTCCACCTCGGGGGATTAAAACTATTACTGCATTTTGGAGGTTTTCCTCTCGCGAAAATTTCAGAGCAAGCCGTATTCCGGCCTCCTCACGATTTATAAACATATTTGCCCCGCCTTTGGCGGGGCTTCCATCATAGACCCTCAAGTCAGGCTATTTATAGTGCGATTTTATTTGGAATAAAATATAAAATCCAATCAACGCTCCTATTACTCCTCCAACTGAGAAAAATACTACCGATGAAACTAGACTCACAGCTTCAGAGTAAAACAAAAGATTCCATCCTGATATTTTTTTTGCGCGAGTCCCAGAAAATGCGACAACCATTAATACGCTTGCAACAAGTGCCAAAACCGCTCCAATAATTCCTCCTGACGCTACTCCTACACCGCCGCCTAAAAGAACAAGGGGCGCAAGGAATGTAAGAATACCAAGTGCCGCCAGCGACCCGAATACTCCGATCAGTCCAAAGACTAATGCGAGCCACGGAGTAATATTTACAATAACATCTCTCCAATTTGCTGGAAGAGGTGGAAGTTTCTTGAATTGTCTCTCCATTTTATGGACTAATTGATTTACGCTATTTTGTGTCAATTTATATCACCACCCTTATTAGAATTTGTTTACGAACGTTAGTGAGTAATTACAAATTCTTATGTCCGCCATAATTCGCTCTTTGAGCCGCGCTACGAATAGTAGGTAAGGCAAAAAGCAAGAATAGGCGGATTACTTATATCTTAACTATATCAACAATTCAAAGAATAAATCAAGTGAATCTTTAAAATCCTAGGCCCAGTTGAGTTTTATTTTTTGCTTTCTGCTCTTCTTCGTTCCAAATTGCAACTTTTCCATACTCACCATCAAATCCTGGGACGATTTTTATATTCCTTGCCCGAACTTTTTCAATCCCCTGCGCCACTTTCTCACCTCCAATCGATCTTATGTCATCAACTGGAACGCGGAATAATACCTCGTGTTCTGACCCAAAATGATTAACTAGCCGGTCAAATACTGTCGCGACTGTTGCCGTTGAAACACCTGACTTGAGACTTTCGGCAAGTATTTCAAGAAGCGGCACTAGGGAAACATACGGAGGACGTAAATTATTCATATCGTTCATCCAAACAACTCCAAACTGGTCATTTTTAGGTATAAAATTACTGCCTTCTAAACTCGCAAGCTCTTCCACTCTATGCATTACGCCAACCGTTAAGGGTTTTTTGCAGACTGGACATATTGTTCCTTTTGTGCGGTCTTCATCTGGCGTATATGAAACATGACATAGTCTATGTCCTGTATAGTGGTACTTTCCTTCCTCAGGGTAAAATTCAATAGTATAGGCAATTTTGAATACTCTCTCGTGCCCTCGAACAAACGAGTTTAAAACATTATCGTAGGTGATATCTTTTTCGTCAATTTTCGAATTTCCGTTCTTCCTTCGAAGAACTGTTGATTCTCTTCCCATCTTTGCCATTGAATGTGCATCGGAGAACGACACAATCGAGCGAGTATCAAGTTCTTTTATTCTCCAGTTCATGGCAGGATCGCTTGATAAACCTGTCTCAACAGCAAAAATATATTTTGCATATTCCCCAAAACAATCGACAATCTTATCGTACCCGGAGCGCGAACCATAGAGCGAAAACCAAGGGGTCCAAATATGGCACGGGATAATAGCGATTTTGCGATCGATTTCAAATAAAACTTGCGCCAGCACTTTTGAAGATAAACCTAAAATCGGGCGTCCATCAGAGGATAAGTTGCACCCCATGCGAGCGAGAGTAGAATTAATTTTCTCAGCGATCTCAAAATTTGGAGAAAATATCAAATTGTGAATTCTATGAGGAACTCCATTTTCAGAATAGATAGAAGAGACTTCTGTTGAAAGCATAAAATAAGGACCCAAAAAATCTTTCTGTGAAACCGCCCCAAGTTCCTGATCCGCTTGTTTAGTATCTTTTAATTTGTAGATCCCCGGACCACTTTCGATTAGTTGCGAACGGGCTTCGCGAAACCAGATTGGATGCGTAAAATCAGCAACCGATAAAACATTTATCCCCTTCTTCCTTCCCCAAATGTACATATTGGTAAGATTCATACGGGGAGATACGGCGCGGGAGAATCGGGAATGAAGATGAAGATCAAGCACCAATTCCATGATGCATTGATTAAACACAAATCGAGGCAAACTTGCAAGAGGATGGGTCTGCTATAATATTCCTGTGCAGAGTGTTTCCGATGTCTTAAAAAAATTCGACCCTGTAAGGGATAAGTATATAAGCCGCGAATTCCAATCATTTGGAATTTATCTGTCCGAAGAATTAAATGATTATAAACATAAATCCCTTTATATAAAACTTGCAAAAACTGTCCATAGATCAATTCTTGAAAAATCGCTATCATATGTTAAGGACGCAAAAACTGCGACTCCAAATAAGGGCGCCCTCTTTATGTGGAAGATGAAGCAACTTAAGGACGAGGACAAAGTCAGAAAGTAGCAACTAGCTGGATATAAAACTAGAGGCTAGATGCTAGAAACTAGACCCTAATTACGAAAAGTATGGCGAAAAGTAAACCTAAAATTCTTGAAAACAAGCTTTTTTATGCAATTCTATTTCTGTTTTCAGCGCTTCTTTTATTCTCGCCTCTATACTTTCGAATAGACCTTCAAAGCCTAAAATCGTTAGGTATTTTAGGAGTTGCAATCCTTAATTTTATCTCGTCTGCTACCCTTTTCTTTCCTGCCCCTGGATTCTTGGCAACAGGAATAGGTGGCGCACTTTACAATCCGATTCTCGTAGCTATTGCGGCGTCCGCGGGTTCAACGCTTGGGGAATCTGTTGGTTTTATTTTTGGTCATTCTTCACGGAAAATCACACATCCCAAAGATCATACATTTATGGAATCGCTTTACAAAATAATCCACCATAAACATGGATCATTTTTAATTATCTTACTCGCATTTATTCCGAATCCATTTTTTGACGCAGTGGGAATAGTTGCAGGTCTTGCGCTCTATCCATTAAGAAAATTTCTAATGCTCGTTTTTATTGGAAGGTTCGCACGTGATCTAATTGTCGCATATGTTGGCTC
>CAYHUY010000015.1:9475-17366 GCA_964360265.1 uncultured Gammaproteobacteria bacterium
GGAGGAGTTGAACCGCCTTGATCTCCACCTGGTGTTGGTTCAGAACCGGGCATAGATGGTGGAGGAGTTGGCATTGTTGGTTCAGAACCGGGCATAGATGGTGTTATTGGAATTGATCCGCCAACTGGAATTGTTGGCTCACTTGGCGCTGGTGGCATTCCGCCCGGAATTGATCCGCCAACTGGCGGATTAGATTGATTTGTTGTATCGTCTTGCATGTTCTATCTTTTATATCACATTCAAAAACGTATTGTCAATACCTAATTTTCGGAATTATTTTCTCTTATATTGCTGCATGTAGAGTTTTTTTATTTCTGAGACTGTTGTTGCATCCTCGGCCCGCTTATCAGCCCCGCGAAATTTGACTAAACGAGGGAATCTGAGCGCATAACCTACTCCATTTTCTTCCCCCGCTGTATGAATTGGAGAACGCGTTATCTCATCTGCCTGAATTTCTAGAACTACCCTTGGCTCAACCCAAAAAGAAGGTTCGATTTTTGAGTTTACCCGCGCGGGTTTATGTGTTACGCGGCTTTTTTCAGCCAATTTATTTACTGTTCTGAATTCCTCATCTGTCAGTCCTGTACCAACACTAGATATCGTTACAAATTCATCTTTTTTTTCATCATAAATGCCTACTAAAAGACCGCCCACTCCAAACTCCGTTCTTTTCCCTTTCCCCGTGTAAACTCCAAGAAGCACGCAGTCTACAGTATCTGTTAGCGTTCCGGACTGGCTCCTCTTAAACTTAATCCAGTGAAATCCTCGACCACCTGCTTGGTAGGGAGAATCGAGTTTTTTAAGCATCAACCCCTCCAGACCTTCAGAAATTGCTTCATTGAAAAATTCAAGAATTTCGGATGCGTTTGACATTACTCGCACCTGCGCCTTACGAATTACCAAGTTTTCGCTATGAATTATTTTCTCAACGTGGCGTCTTCGCTGCGAATATGGCAATAGAGTTATATCGCGTCCATTTAAATACAATAGGTCAAAGGCAAAAACAACCAAAGGCAGCTTCTTGGCCATTTGTTCAACTTCATGCTTTCTTCTTCTTTTTGTAGTTTCTTGAAAAGGTAAAAACTCGTTAGTTGTAGGATTGTACGCAATCGCCTCTCCTTCCAAAATCGCCGATTCTGCTTTTAATTCATCTTTTGCGGCTTTAACAATCTCCGGGAATGCATGAGTCATGTCTTCAAGATTTCTTGAAAAAAGTTTAATATTATCGCCATCTTTGTGGATTTGAACTCTAAACCCGTCAAATTTAGGTTCGGCAGCAAATATATCACCTAGTCGTTTTACAGCTTCCTGCGCATTTGGTATCCGCTCAGCCAAAGCCGGGCGGACAGGCTTTCCGACAATAAGCTTAATTGCTGATATTCCTTTTCTCCCTTTATTATAAAATGTTTCTGCGACCAAACCCAAATCGCTAGTTTTATTATATGCATCCTCAAGTTCCGGACGAAGTTTTTTATCTCCGGTTTTTGCAATTGAAAGCGCATCAAGAACTGTTGGATCTCCAATCCCAAGACGCAAAGTTCCAATCGGAATGTTTGCAGCATGTTTAACAGAAACTGGATCGAGGGATTTGAACAAATCCGAAAGAGCGCTCAATTTTTTTTCAACCGAACCTTCGCCGCGCGTTTTTGCAATCGAATGCAATTTCTCAAAAACATCCGCAACCGATAGTTTTGAGTTTTGAGTTTTGGGTTTTGAGTTCGCTGCAAGCAAGCTTGCAGCCAGTCCCATGTTGCCGAGTTTTCTATAGGATTGAATAACCTCTTCTTTTGTAGAACCGAAGGCACGAGCAAGAGCCATAGCCACCAAATTCTCAGACATGCCAATTTCCGTTGGCTCATAAAACGGCGCCACCCTACCCTGAATTAAATAGCAGATTTTTCCGATCTCATCATCAGGGGCATTTTTAAACAAATCCGAAAGAATAGAAGTCAATTCCAATCTCTTACTCGTCCCCTCCAACTTTTCATAGTACTGTGATAAATCCTTAAACTTCATAATATTGACACAATAATAACATATCGCTATAATTACCTCCAACATGAGAGACCGAGAACCAAGAAAACTTCAACTGAAAGCTGCGACAGTTGTAACAAGTCTTGTATTAATTGCAGGCGGAGGTGGTGTAACTCTCGAAGGAATGAGAGATGATTTAGAAGCAAGGGATCAAGTTGAGCAGATTCATCCACGCCCAGACAATCAGTCCTTAAACAATGCAGGAGCTGCTATCGCTTTTACGGAAACACAAAATACCCCAGCGTTTATAGAAGTACGAACAGCCGCTCAGAGAGTAATAAATCAAGATAAAGCATTTGCCCAAGCATTTGATGAAAACAGCCTGCATCAAAAAGCAGAAAGGGAATTTTATTCAGGAATGGGTGCAATTATGGCGGGATTATTTGTAATGATGGGTAGCTGGGTATATCGATACACTCTAGGTGGAAAGAAAACAGAAGATACAGAGAATCGATAAAAAGAACAACAGTAGAAGAACCCGCTTAGTTCAGCGCTTACTTCTTCGACATCACGTATTTCACGCCTTTTGTAACGCCCTGCTTTTTCAAAAGCCCCTTTTTAACTAAATCTTGAACTTCCCGAAGAACTGTGTCTTCTGAAACCATAGGGAATAGTGTTTCGTAAGCCTTGTTTTCTACATATCCGTTGGCTTGAATATATTCGATAATCTTTAGCTGTCTATCAGAAAGCATGATGGGCCCACCGAGTTTCTTTTTGAGATTCGAATCAATAGAGATATTTTCAATTCGATCTTTTATTTTTGAAAGTTCTGCCGCTAGACATTCTGTGAAATAAGAAAGCCATTCTGTCTGGTCCCCGCTATTTTTCTCAACCGACTGCAAAGCTACGTAATAGCGATCGGGATCCCTGTCAAAATGCTCTTCAAGGGAAAAGAATTGGCGAATGTCATAGCCAAGTTTATAGAGTACCAACATTGAGAGAGCCCGCCCTACTCTACCATTCCCGTCTAAAAACGGATGGATGCGAACAAATTCGTAATGCACAATTCCTCCTTTTAACACTGGGTGAATTTCAATCTCGTCATTTATAAAAATAGCAAGCTCTTTAATTTGCCATGGGACTTCAACAACTTTTGGCGGACGAAAAGCAACGTCTCCAGTTATAGAATTTCGGATCACAACTTCCTTATCTCGGAAAACTCCTGCTTTATCGTCCGCCAAAACATTCTTAATCACAATTCTATGAAGTTCGAAAATTGTATCTTCATCAACTTTTGAATTAGTAATCTTCTCAATATAATCCAAAACTTTTCTATAATTTATTACTTCCTGAACATCTCGCTCGCGCGCAACCACTTTTTCTCCGTCTAATATTTTTTGCACCTGAGTAAGACTTAACTCGTTCCCCTCAATATGTGTTCCGTAATGAGTTGTTCGTACAAGAGCTTCATCTTGAAACTTTTTCTCCCAGTAAGGAACGAGTGGCGCGTGTTCTATGATTTGTTTTGCGGCTTCAATATCACCGATATTTTTCAAGATTTTGTTATTTATAGAAAAATTAGGGGTATACATTATTCTTTGTCTATTCTACCATAGGCACTACATTTATGTTATTATTCGGATGTATTCGAATGATACTTAAAAAACTTAAATTAACTAATTTTAGAAACCATACTTTGCGACAAATTGAATTGTCCGCCAACACCATTATCATTGGACCTAACACTTCTGGCAAAACTAACATTCTTGAAGCAGTGAATATTTTATCGCGCGGGAAGAGTTTCCGCGCGCAACACGATAAAGACACAATTCGTGAAGGGACGGAATTTGCACAGATCGATGCAGAAGCTCTATCCACCCCCGAGGTGGGGGCTGCTTTCACCTCGGGGGTGAGCGGACAGGGAAAGGGTGAAACTGTAAAGTTAAAGGTTATTTTTTCTCTCCAAAAGGGCTACTTATCTAAAAAGTTTTTGGTGAATGGGGTTGCTCGCCCCCAACATGATTTTACTTCTAATTTCGTGTCTGTTTTGTTTACACCACACGATATTGAACTTATCGCTTCATCGCCATCAAGTAGAAGAAAATATATAGACTCAATTCTTTATCAATCAGATAAAAATTATCGAATAGCTTTGTCCATCTATGAACGGGCCCTAAAACATAGGAATAGAATGCTATACGATATAAAAGAGGGAAAGAAACAATATAAAATATCGGATTTTGAGTATTTTAATAAGATCTTGGTGGAACAAGGCTTCCTGCTTACAACCAAACGCGCAGAGTTTGTGGATTTTGTAAACAATTCCAATAAAAATATCTTTGACTTTGCTCTCTTTTATGATGAGAGCGAAATGTCAGAGGCGCGTCTTTTTAAATATCACTTTGAGGAACAGGCGGCAGGTGTAACTTTGGTTGGGCCGCAACGCGACGATTTCATTTTTTATTTCCCGCAAACCAAAAAACAAATTCAAGAATTCGGATCCCGGGGCGAGGAACGACTTACAATTTTTCAGCTAAAAGTCTTAGAAATTGAATTTTTACGAATAAAAACCGGTAAAAATCCCGTTTTGCTACTAGATGATATCTTCTCAGAACTTGATGATGAAAATATTCATAAAGTATTCGATCTTCTGCCTGATCAACAAACAATTTTAACTACAACTCATCGCGAATTCCTCCCCAAAAAAATCCTGAATCGCAAAGAAGTTTCTATAATCGAACTATAAAATAAAGATCTTTTATCTCTTGACAAGGATTTTTTTTTGTATTAAATTAAAGTGACATGAAATGGATTAACAGACTATATGTTCTCTTTTTGGGGATTATTCTCTCAATTACAACGGGCTTTGGCGTAGCTGCATTTTACCCACAACCGGTGTGGCCCGCTTATCCTTCATCGACATATAATAACACTATTCCACAAAGCTGTTATTCAACACCGCAAGAGCAATCCTCTCTTGATTGTCAAAGACTTATTCAAAAACAGCAAGTGGAGCAAGAGCAGGATAGTGCAAAACGACAGCAGTATGAAGCAGATATGCAAACCTACCAAAATAAGAATTCAGGATACACGAGGACTGCGATTTTCTTTGGTATTGCTATTGGTGCAATTTACGCAATCATAGGACTTGGATTGATAAAAAAATCAAAGCTGGTTGCAACCGGATTATTATTGGCAGGCATATTGACAGCTATTCTTACGCGTATATTAATAAGCCTTGCATCTCTGGGCGCGTCAGTAACAGGAACATCGGGTTCGGGCCTAATAGCATATATGGAGCTTGGTGTATTACTAATTCTATCGGTTGCTGTAATAGCGGTAGGTTTATACAGTCTAAAAGAAGTCGAGTCTATTACCCCAGCCTCTCAGCAACCTACTCAGAGAACACCAACATAATTTTCAAACTAGGCGGCTTTGACGAGATCGGTAACATCGCGTCTAATTTGCGAAGAATTTTTGCTTTATCCTTCTAAATTTTCGAGGAATTCGTTCGCTGAAATTATCTTAATGCTCTTATACTGTCTTAAATCCAAAAGATCGCAATCTCCAGTTATAATATACCCACAGTTTCCCTCGACTGCTGCTTCAATAAATTTATTATCATCCGGATCTCTTTTAACGATACTTATTGTTTCTTTAGGCGTAACAAAGGTAAAGAGATTTTCAATCTTCGCTTGAAAAATAGCTATCTTTTTATCATCAACCTTGAATTTCTTACGAAGAACATCTACGCATTCGGCTAAAATTTGTAAGGATGTAATTATTTCAATTTCCTTTTTGGCGGCAAGTTGAAGAATTAACCGAGGTTTGCCTCCATAAATATAGCCGGATAAAATGATATTAGTATCTACTATTATTTTGGGCACGCTTTTCACGTCGGTATTCTTTAATAATCTTATTTATATCCTCCTCGCTTTTAATACGCATCCTTTTACCAATCTTCTGTCCTTCTGCAAATATCTCCTCCCACTCCCCCTCCTCCTTCAATTGAGCAACCACTGCATCTTTAATATATTCACTTCTGCTCTTAAAAGATTTTCTTGCCGCAGTATCTGTTTTTTTAACCAGTTCTTTTGGTAAAGATATGTTTAAGGTTTGTATTTGCATATACAGATATTGTATGTATTTTGTATGTCTTTGTCAAGCCCGAATTCACTCCAAAAAAAAATCCTCAATTGCAAAGAGGTCTCAATAATGGGACTATAATAACCGACTCATTACTGCAGGGATTTCGCTCGCAAGGTCTGAGGCGTTGAAGTAAATTCCCATCCTTTTTGCAAGATTTTCTCCTGCTTTTTTGTTGATGTAGGACCCCGCACACGCCGCTAGAAACGCATTATTTTTACAATAAAGGGCGGCGACCAAGCCTGCCAACACATCTCCTGTCCCGCCTTTTGTCATCCCGGGGTTCCCGCCACTGATTCGAACGGCTCCGCCGGCTGGCAGAGCGACTACATCATCCTCGCCTTTCAATAAAATTATGACTTTGAATTTTCTTGCCATTTGTTGAACATTTTCATGAGTTGGCTCAACACCGAATAATTTTTTAAATTCTCCTTTGTGCGGGGTAATAATTGCAGTTTTCGGTAATATTTCTGGCTTTATAACCTGAAGTGAGCCTCCATCAACAACCCATCTCTTTTCCGAATATTTTACAAACAATCCTTCTGTTAACTCCTTTGTATCGTCATCTCCCTTTTCTAATCCTTCTTTCCGAGGTAAACCGGGACCAATTAAAATACAATCTGCTTCTTTTATATAATTTTCCAATCTATTACGTGGAACAATGATGCCATTCCGAAACTCACTTTTTGCCTGCTCGACAAGTTTGTTATTCGCGGCTATTGACGAATAAAAAACCATATCTACAATTCGCGAGGCAACAGTCAAAGCCCAAAGAGAAGCCGCATGAAATAATTGCGAACCCCCAATGATCAATAGCCTACCGTTCTGCCCTTTATGGCTGTCTGAAGGAGGTCTGTAAAGATTTTTTAGCAGAGACGAATCAAATTCGAGGACCATAGGGGAATTATAGCAAAACGGGAGTTATCCTTCGATGGTTGTTCCTATGAAGTTTCTTCCTGCAAAATAATTTTCAAGATTCTCAAAATTATTTCCTTTCATAATCACAACTTTCAAACCTAATTCTTCTGCCTTCTTTGAAGCGATTGGATCAAAAGGCATATTCATACCCGGAACCCATTTGTCTCCTACAATTTTGCGAAAATTTTTCCATGTTATTTTTTTGATGGGTTTTGCGGAAGGAGAGGTTCGGGGATCCTGATCATAAGCCATATCAATATTACTCATATTTATAACCGCTTTGAGGTTGTAGTCTTCACAAATCATTGTAGAACAGAAATCCGTAGACCAGCCGGGTTTCCAACCGGACGCGACAACAACAGGTTCAGTTACTTTACGGATTATTTCGTAATGTTTAAGAATATAAGGATGGGCGAGGTCTCGAAATATAGTACGGACAAGATGTGCATTGAGCCGCGTTGCATGAATGCCAAGCCAATCCAAATCTTCCGCTACTAATTCATGCCCTACTACGTTTTGAGCCGCGTCTTGATAGTGTCGAGTGGTATTTCCGCCCCCTGCGACAATAAAAAACTGGCGGTTCGTTCGTTCCGCCAGTTGAGCACGAATAAATTCGCTGAAACGCTTAAGAAATTCAATATCGATTCCTCCATTTGGAACGATGAGTGAACCGCCGAGAGAAATTACTATTTTATCTTTCTGCATAAAAAAAGCAGGGTACCTGCCTGCTTTACCCCGATTTTGGCAAGATCAGGATTACTCCATAAAATAGCAGAAATTCCATAAAAATGCAACAACTGTTTCGGGCTTGCCCTGAGCGATGATGAGCGAGTCGATACCCGCGTCGAACGGG
>CAYHUY010000016.1:0-16740 GCA_964360265.1 uncultured Gammaproteobacteria bacterium
TTGAGAATGTCACTACGAATGCTATTGCGAATATGCTTGAGCAGCAATACAAGGACATAACAGATGAGTTTGGAAAAGAGATTGAAAGGAGAAAAGCGGAAGCAACCAGCAGTGATGAGAAAGCTATGTGGGATGCACTTAAGGATAGATGGCTTGGGGCTGAAAGACGCAGAAGATTTTTGGGCTTGGGAGAAGGGACTCCTTATAGGCCAATTGATAAACAAAAGGTTAATGGGGATTTCAGCACGCTTTTAGATAGGGGTCCACAGGAGATTTTCAAAAAAATGCTGGATGGAAGGACAAATCCTACAACCGGCGCACTATATACGCCAGCAGAAATAGATACTCTTATTCAAAACAAGGACTTTGTGGATAAGATGCAACCTGAAATGATAAAACAATTGATTGGGAGGAAGATATTGACAGGCGGAATAAGCAGAGAGGATATTCATATAATTACGAATGTCCAATGGGGGAAAGACATGATAGCAGGCGCCATGGAAAGGAATGAAGAGTTTAAGAAGAATGTAGAGGCTGTAATAGGAGCAGGCGCAATTAGTAGGGCCGGGTTTTTTGAGAGATTTGCCCAAGAAGCAAGAAAGAATCCATGGTGGTTGCTGCTGCTGATTTTTGGAGTGGGAGCACTGGGGCTAAAAGCTGCTCAAATGACAACAGGACAAGAAGGGATAGCCACAACATAAGAAAAGCTATTGGGGGGAGATGCGTTCTACGCCTGTAAATTCTCCGATTATATTTAAAAAGAGAAAAGAGAGTAGGATGAAGATAAAGCCTACAAGCGCATAAACAAAAGTTTTTCTTGCGCTTGATACTTTCTCGGGGTCTCCCTCGCTCATTACAAATTTATACCCCGACAACATAATTAGAAACACACAAACAACACCCGCCAGAATTACAAGAGAATTAACAATATTTTGAATAACAACAGGTATGCATGCAAGAGTTGCTACTCCATCTTTAACACAATCTCCCCATTCAGAAATCATACAGTTTTATTTTAGTTTATATTATGTTGAATAACAATAAAAAGAAGCTTATCTAAATTCTTGAAGAGTAGGGATTTGAAGATTTGTAAGAGAACCGAGCCCTAATGCTGTTATGATGATGTTTATAATTACAAAAGACAAGGCTATTACAATAAGACCAATGATCGCGGCAATTATGTGATTCCTGGCATCGGCCACCCTTTGCTTGTCTCCCCCTGATGTAATCCATTGAAGCGCGCCAATAACGACAAAGAGAAGAGCGGCAAGAAATGCGACTACAATTATAAAAGCAACTACAAAACTGACAATTTGGCCAATAGGAGTATCAGGGCTGATAATGCGGTTTCCTGGAGTCCTTATTTTAGCGTCAAGAACCCCATCACCAGCAAAACCAGGGGTTGGAGTTTGCGCAAAAACTGCCGCCGAAACAAACAAAGTAGATACAGCGCCCGAAACTCCTGATAAAATCCTTCGCATAAAATTATTACAGCATTTTTTAAAGGAGTTGTCAAGTACTTATGGGTCGAAAATTGTTTCAATCCCAATCGAGGCCATGATAACGTTCACTATAACAAGCGCAGTAGACATTATAATGAGGCCAAGTATTGAGAATGTTAGAATTCTTCTTGCTTTATCAAGCTTCTCCTTGTTCCCACGGGATTGTATCCAATAAAACCCTCCGTAAATGAAATAAAAAAGGGACAGAAGTATTCCTATTATCATCATAACTTGAATAAAGCCACTAGCAAGAGAACCAATAGAAAAATCTTCTCCGCTTGGGATACCCGTGGGAGGTAGAATTTCAACCGGCGTCCCTCCTGTCCCTGGAATTTTTAGAGATAATAAAGTTTCCATAAATTAGCAACTAGCAGCTGATTTATTTGCCAAACCCTGGAATACGCAAAATATCAAAACCTATTATTTCAAGAATTATAAAAGAGAGTATTATAAACAATAATCCAACAATGGCAGACGTTATCGTCTCTCGAGCCCCGGCTAGCTTTTCCTTGTCTCCGCTAGACATCATAAAAAGATACCCCGAATAAATAATAAGTATTATCGCCCCAAACGTAGCAATCGTAAGAACAAATTGGAATACGCTTCCAACAAAGCGTTCAGGGATGACTTCTATATCTCCTATTGCCGACTTTATAGAGGGGCATTCGCCTAGAGGAACCGGATCAAGATTGGTAGAAACTCCATCACCACAAGGGAAAAAGGACTTACCTCCTGCGCCATTTAATCTTGCAAGATCCTCAAGAAATGCTTTGTATTCTTCGCTTTCCGGGTCCTTGCTATCTTCAGGGTCCGCGCAGATTCCCCCGCCATCTCCCGGGTTGGTTGCTTTACAGGCTATTTTATAATATGTGAAGCCGCCCTGGCAATGATCTTGCCGTATGCCTCCTTCATTGACCTGCTCTTTTATCTCAATAGTGAATTTACCAACAGGAAGCGTCTTGTCAAATGAAGTAGACCTTGTCTCGCCCTTATCTAGAGTAAAGCACTCTTCCTCCTCATAGAACTCGCTCCCTTTTATTAGCACTTGATAATTATTTCTTTTCCCACCGCCGGGGCGGGGGCTTGTATCTGTAAGGCTAACGTTCACTGCATCATTAGTAGTGATGCCTGTAGTTGGACTAATTCTTACGTTAGGATAAGACCTTGCAACATAAAAACCGGCCTTTGTTGAAAGGAGATATTTCCCATCGTCAACAATGCCTATACTAAACAAATAGGTATGTCCCCCATGGAAGTAGTCTCCCTTACCACAATCGTCTCCGGTTTTTATAAGGCTCTTATTCCTACCGCAGACTGTTACTGACACGTCTCCATTGGGATCTGCCTCAAATTCATCATCAGTTACAAGTTTTTGAGTTATTCTAACCGGCAATACTGCTTGATCTTTAAGGCAAAATTCACCACCCGCGCAGATTTTATATTCTTCCCCCCCAGTAAGATTGTGGAAGGTCACTGTGACTTTTTGAATAGTTTCATCAATACATTCCATCGCAGGTACAGTGCTAAAGCCTGCGCCTTCAAAAGAAGACTCGGTAGCAAGAGGGTTTGCGCAAGGATCCGGTTCTGGTGTTGGTATAATTGCGGCAAAAACAAGAGAGGGGGCAATAATAAAAAAAACAAATGAAAATAAAGCACTTTTAAAAAGCCTCATCTTAATTAATGATAGGCAGAAGAGTAGTGGGAAGTCAAGAAGTTGAGGAAATTTCTAATTAGTCTAATTATAATAATTGACCTAATCAAGCACCAATATCCCAATGTCTAATTTCTAGTTATTTTACCTTTTGATAGATTTTATTGAATATTAAATTTAATTCTTTTGCTTCTTGCCATAAGATTTTAGCCTTTTCCTTTAACTTTGGAACAGCTACCATAATCATTCGAAGAAAATGTTTTGCTTCTCGAGCCTCTTTCTTACAGATTCCAATCTTATGCCTAAAGTCCTGCTTGCTTTCGGCATCATCAGCCTCGCAATAATTAGCACCTACACTAGTTGCGCATTTTATGTACTGTGTTATAAGCGGGTTGGTTATTGGGTCTCTTGGAATTAATTTACAGAACCGAATCGAATCTTCCCCGAATTTTGCTGTCCTTTCTTCTAAGTCATATTTGGGATTTGGGTTATTGGTCATTATTTAGAAATTAGATTAATTAGAGCAGTTAGGTTAATTTATCAGTGAGCTTGTATCCCCTTCCCTTAATTGTTTGTATGAACCTGGGACTATTGGGGTCCTCTTCAATTTTTTTTCTCAGCCGGTAAATTATTTGATCTAATGCTTGATCCGTTACGCCTTCCTGGGTCTTTGAGTCTTTCCACACAGCTTGAATTATTTCATCTTTTTCACAAACGCGGCCTTGGTTTTGGAGAAGGTATCTAGCTAGCCTAAATTCTTGAGGAGACAAAAGCTCAGTTAGATTTTGATCTCCCTTAAGGATTTCATTGCGCGATACATCATAAGATAATTTTTCTGCGACCTGAGGCTTTAGAGTATTGATATACGACTCTAACAGCGGAATGGTAATTTTGCCATCTTTTGTTAACCCAAGCTTTTCTAAAAATTCGTTTTTATCACCTCTTTTAATATCTTGTCTTTCTCCTGGTGTTAGAAAATTCCAAATCTCAAACAGCGCACCCTGAATAGTTTTTTTGGAAAGCAAGAATTTTGTAAGATCACTAATTTTACTCGTTTCGGATAAAATAGCTTCATATGATAGTCTAGTTAATTTCCCATGTCCAGCCGTTTGCTTAAGCATCACTTTTCTTATTTTCTCATCTGCCTTTTTTCCTGTCGCCCTCTCAAGATATGAAAGACGGAAAACAAGGCCTCCTTCATCTCGTAGTTTCAAAAAAACAGTATTCCCCGCCAAGAACTCATAGAACTCAGAGAAAACTAGCGGTTCTATCAGGTCAGTCAGTTCTCGATCCAACGTTAACACGCATGAGAATCTGTACTTTGCGCGATTCCTTAAAATCTTTAAGTCAGAAAAAAATTCCTCGCCAAGATTAGGAACGTATTGATCAAACCTGTCAAATAAAAAAACGATGGTCAATTCCTTTTCTATTGCAAGGTAATCGATTATCTTCTTCAGGGCTTGAAAAGCAATTAATTCATCACTAAAGTCTTTAATATCTCCAAGGACTCCGTGTACTCTCTCGTATTCCTGGCTCAACCCCCTCTCTTGGAGAGAATAGGCAAGAGAGACTATCATGAATTTAATAACATCGGGCAGGGCTCTTTTCTTAACCTCTGAAAAATCCATGTAGACAAAATGAAACCATTTCTGATTTTCTCCTAAATGAGCAAGCCTAGCATTCCTATTATAAGCAAGAAGTCCGAGGAGATTGCTTTTGCCTGTGCCTGGGAGTCCGACAAGTTGGCAAGATGAGCCGTTTTTGATGAAAGAAATAATTTTCTCAATCTCCTCAAATCGAGAATCGGCAGGATAAAGAGATTCGAAATGTGACGGCTCAGACCTTTGGGAAGGGGGGCGCGTTGGATGATTTTTCATAGTGTTTATGAATTGTAATCTTCCTGTTAGGTAAATATCAAGTAGCCTCGTCTATATTCTCGTAAACTTGCGCCATATGACACACGAACATTTGACACAGAGAGCAGATTTCAACTACTCTATAAATAGAATGGCTGAGGCACATGATACCCCAACAGGCGGCCCGGGAGACACCGGTGCTCCCGGCCGTGAGAGAACACCTCAGGGGATAGAGCTTGCGCGAATGCATTGGGATGAGCGAATTGCAAAAACCACAGACCCCAATGAAAGACAGACGCTTATGGCCCTTCGCGAGATGGGTATCTCACCTCTAGGGGGCGGCGCGGAAGTTATTAACCCCGCAGATTATCTTGACCCGGCACTTGTGCCTTTTGTGGAAGGCTTAAATAACGAACTTACAGACCGTATAGATAGAGGTGAATCACCAATTCCTGATTTGGACTATGTCAGCAGCCAGCTTGAACGTTTGGAGAGGTTGATTGATGAAGGGAGAATTGCAGACCTCGGTCAAGCAACTCGTTTGCAACAAACATTAAATACCTGGAAGAGAGAATCGCTTGAGGTAGCGAGGAATGATGCAAGAGCAGAGACAGGAGGGCGGAGAGAATTTAATTTCTTTACAATTCAGCAGAAAGATCTGAAAGAGCTGGATGATTCCCCTATTGGATGGCTAGATAATCAATTTGATATTCTTTATAGTCTTGCACAGCAAGGACAGGAGTTAAACTCTCCAATTGTTCAACAAGTAGAACGGGCTTTTGAGGAGGCTTCACGTTACGTACGCATTAAACAACCGAATGCGGCAGAAGAATTTAATACATCTTTTACTATTCGTTTTAATTTACTTTCCAGTAGAACGACCATCGGTTACAGAAGCATTGAGAATATTCAGAGAGCGGCAACAACACTTGGTCTTCATGGCTTGATGAAAGGAATCAGTATGGAAGATGGAAAAGTGGGGTCAATGTTTAATAGACTCCACGAACTACTTGAAGACGAACGGTTAAAAAATCCTGACCACCATGCAAAACCAGAGGTGGTCAATAGGCTGCAGGATAATGTAATTGCTGAACAGCTTTCCATGGCAGAAAGAGGAATAGGCCAATTCGGAAATTTGAGTGATGCTGCTTTGGAGGGATTGGACGATGACCAAAAACAGGAAAGTCGGAAGCAGGTAACAAAAGACATTACAAGAGCTGTGAGAATTGCTTACGACGTTTTTGTTTCCTCCCAAAGGCAGGCAGTAATTGTAGCGCGCGGGCGACACCTAACGGGTGACGAAGCCTATTTCTCTGACCCTGCGTCCGGACCTCTTAATGTATACAATCTTGAAGACCTTTTAATTAAAAAGTTTGGTATTTATAATGCGCATGACCAAGAATTTGTAAAACGGATAAAGCTGGATATGGCAGAAGGCTACATTGCTAAACAAAAGAAGACATTAAGATTAACAGAAGATGAGAAAGAAGATTTGGGGACTAGATTATTTAGAGACCTATTTGCTGTTCCGGACTTTTTTTCTTCAGGGTGGAGGATTAAGGGAGTCTTAGATTCAATAGATGAGCGGTTTATAGCTCGTTTTGAAGAAGTGGAAGGAAAGGAAAAGGCCAGAGACTTCGCACTATTTATGAGACTTCTTAAGGCACCAAAGGCAAGAGAAGAAGCAGGAGGTGAATCAAGAGAACAAGTTTGGGAAAGAATTGCAAGCATCCGCCCGGAAGAAATCGTAAGACTGTATAGGGAAAGAGCAGAGGATGACTCAAGACTTACAACCCTTTTTAATAATGGCGTATTCGCAAATTATCGGATGACAGATGAAGACGGATCAGTGCATGGAATTAGGGGCTATGACGATTTCAAAAAAGAGTTCGGACCAATTTTGCGACTCCTTAGGGAGAATGGCTATAGGGATCTGCGCCAACTAAAAATCGCAAAAGAAGGATTTACTCCGGAAGAAACAGAACAGATCCGCCAGTATTTTAATGAAGACAAGGCAGGCGACATTCAAGAAATGTTCCGTTTGATGACAGGCTTTTCTCAAAATTCAATTACTGAGTTGTTAAACAATAATAAATTTGAAGATACTTACACAAGGACACTTTTAATTGATGATGCGCTCCTTGACAGACTTGAAAGCCCAGAAGAAGAAGGTTTTGTTCCTCTCTCCAAAAAATATGCAACTGATCAGGGAGGGGACGCCTTGGTAAGGAACTGGAATGATGTAGGAAATGCAATTCAGGCAGGACAGAGCCTTATCAAATTTATACAATCAGAAAACCCGGAAGCAAAAATGAAAGCGGCCGAAGAATTTGGCGAATTTACCAGCCTATATAATGGGCAGGAAGCCAGAGCCAAATGTATCCGTTATACAATAGGGACATTTCTTAGTCTTTCAAAATCCGATTTTATGTGGGATTCATTAGGCGTGGGAAAGCTTCCATTTAGAAAAGCGATGTCTGAAATAGAAAGGATATATGGGCCACAAGCAATGTCTATGAGTAGAGACCAGTTAAGAGTACAACTTGATAATATACATCACTCGTTGGTAGGGGCACTTGATAAGAATTTTTCCAGCATGACTCCAGAGCAGCAAGAGAAAGAACATGAAAAAGTGGAAACTTTCTATCATGATCTTGAAAAAGTACTGGAAGTCACTGGAAAAGATATGGTTAAGAGAAGAGCGTTTTCCTTTTTGATATTTTTAATCCTTGCAGGAATTATTGAAACATATAAAGTTGGCGAAGAAACGGTTAAGACAAAATAATTATTATCTACCTCACAATCCCAAAACCCCTTGCCAGTCTCGTAAGAGGACCAGCCTTAGCTATTCTCATTGCGCCTGGATTCTTTGGGTCCTCTTCGTACTGAATATGAGAGCCGAAAGCTGCGCTTGTCCCTCCGCTTATTAATCTGCCGGGGGCGCCTGCACCTACGCCAAGACTTTTACCAATGGAAGCTGCGTACTTAAAGTCAGGCTGCTTTAGTGCGTCCCGTACCATATTTGCCACCTCAGGAAGCATTAATATTATTCCAAGTCCTATTATTGGAGCAAAACCCGCGGGGTTTGAAAAATCTCCCACCATTGGCGGCGCAAAAGGATTAGGATGTTTTTCGAAACCGTCAATAAAGGTCTTTCCCAGAAGAAACATAGTGATTGTTACAGGAAATACGGAAAGATTTGAAACCATGCTTCTTGTCCACCCTCCAATACCGGGTTGTCCGGGGATAAGACCTTTTGCAATAAGAAAGGGCGCAAAAACCACATTTATTAAGATAAATATGTAAGACTTAATCAGTATGAACCAAAGCCTTAATAGGGCAGAGAAAAGCGCAATAATAATTATAATATAGGCAATAACGCCGGCAGCAAAACCCGCAACGTGACCTCCAGCGATTGCGCCTGATAACATTCCTACTCCCAAACCTACTCCTATACCTATTATTGCTCCAGGTATACCTCCGGTCTTTCCGACAATACCCGCGGCTCTTGTAATTGCCCCTCCTATTCCACCAGCCCCCGCACCGGCTCCTATAATTGAGCCTATAATTCCCCCCAGCACTGCCCCAAGTGTCCCGTCAAAAATTGATCTTACAACTCCTCCAATAGTATGCGCCCCTGCGTTTGCTATCCCGCCTAACCCTCCTAATCCACCGGCCGCTCCAAATGGAGTACTGGAACTAACATCAACCACATCCAATCCCTGACCGACAAAAACGGAAATAATAAGATACATAGATACATACATAAGATCAATTAAAAATCCGGCAATTGCGTAAGAAAAGGTGATCAAAATTATTGCGATAATAATTTTGGGGATTTGGTTCTGGACAGTCATGACGGTTCTTGGGTCAATTTTTATTCTGAACATTATTCCAAGTCCTACAATTATAAAAAGAACAACAAAGATTATATATGTAATATTGCGAAATGCCTGCCAAAGGCTTAGGGTAGGTTTAAGTCCATTGAACCCCAAGCTTTGCGCATAAGCTTTCTCACCTATTCCAAAATTTGATGCCATATAACTTCCGTAATCATGAGTTGATACCGGGATGTAAAACGTGGAGGCTATAAGATTTCCGGTAATTGCCATTAAGCCGCCACCCTGCTTAACATAGCCGATTTTATTTGTTGCAGGATCTATTCCAAGACATTCCCCCCGCGGATTTAATGGGTCAACTCCTGTAAAGATACACACGAAAGTGGTTGCAATGTTTATAAATACGCTTTGGGTATAAGTGTTAAGGTTTTGCGGGACGTCAGGATTAGTATTTAAATAATTAGTCCCTTGGCCCGCGGATTGAAATTGCGCATGAGCAGTTGGGGCAAGAATAAAGAATGAAGAATAAATAATAACAAATAAGGGAAAGAGAAATAATGTTATTTTCATGGACAGAATCTTCACTTAGTTTAGTATGGAGTAAAAGATCCAAAAATGTCAAATTGATTAGCTGTTGACCCCACCAATCTTACCATTCGCCTTTTAGTACTATTCGTACACGGCTCATGGAGCGATTTTGGAGGGGTCTGCGTCGCTGAACTCCTTGACAATCCGGCTTACGCGGTAGTATTATAAACACAATTAATGAGAAAGCCTTTGTTAGGATTTTCCGCTCTACTTTTATTCTTTGCACTTCTTATGCCTCCTGCAATTATTCTTGCCAAAGAAAATTCGGTAATGGATTCGAAGTCTTCGAGTCACCAAGACGCAACCAAAAGCGCTGAGAAAATAAATTACGCGCTTCCCTATCCCGGAATTTTACCAGACAATCCACTCTATTTTTTAAAAGCGGTCAGAGATGGGATAATATCTTTTGTTATTTCGGACCCGGTAAAAAAAGCAGAATTTCATTTACTCACATCAGATAAAAGAATATCTGCCTCTCTTTTGTTGGCAGAAAAAGGCAAGTTGGACCTTGCAATTTCTACTCTTTCAAAGGGCAATAATTACTTCCACAAAGCGATGGAAAATGCAAGCGCGGCAAAAAAAATGGGAAAGAGCGTTGATACAGTTTTACATAATATGGGAAAATCAATTAAAAAGCACCAAGAGGTGTTGGAAATGGTGAAGAGTAAGGTTGGGAAAAAATTCGCGGGTCAGCTTCAAATTGAAACAGAAAGGATGGCGGAATTTGAAAATTCCGTTAATCAACTTAGCCCACAATAGAAGGTAAAATAAGGAATCGGATCATTTTTTTGTTCAGAAATATCCCCATTGATTTAAGTTTTTCTTCTTGGTTTGTTATTCCCGCAAAGACGTACATCGCTGAAGCTAGAAAATAGGTTGCTAGACTCTGATATACTAGTTGATAGTTGACGGCATTGATATAGTGCTCTAATATTATTTTGACACTAGATATGGTGTTGGAGGTGAGATGCAGTGCCCGTATTGTAAAAGCACAGATTCAGAGGTTGTTGAAACAAGAGTTTCTGAGGACGGGACTAATATCAGGCGTCGAAGAAATTGTCTTTCATGCGGCAAGCGTTACACTACGTACGAGAGGATAGAAAACATAACTTTAATTGTTAAGAAGAAGGATGGAAGACGTGAGCAATTTGATCGAGAGAAATTGCGTACGGGACTCGCGCGCGCCTGCGAAAAAACAACAGTGTCAACGGACGCAATTAACAATATAGTAGATGAGGTTGAACGGGAATTAATAAGCGGGGAGTCAGTTGAAGTAGAGGGAAAAAAAATTGGACAAATGGTTTCCCAGCGACTTAAGAAGCTTGACAAGATAGCGTATATAAGATTCTCAAGCGTCTTCAAGCGCTTTGTAGATCTTGAAGATTTTGAAAAAGAACTAAAAAAACTAATTAAGTAATAAATTATAAATATGAAACTTACTGGTCTTTCTCAGAAAGTATTTTTGGACAGGTATTCTTTAAAGGACAAGAAAGGGAATGCCGTTGAAAAGACTCCTGATAAAATGATTAAGCGGGTTGCGCGCGCAGTTTCAGACATTGAAACAACGTCTGAAAATAAGAAAAAGTGGCAGAAAGAATTCCAGCACGTAATGGCGGGATTCAAATATGTCCCCGGGGGAAGAATCCTGGCAGGGGCGGGAACAGGTTTTGACGTAACTTATTATAATTGTTTTGTGATTCCCTCTCCGCTTGATTCACGAGATGGAATTCTTGACACATTAAAGCAAATGGTTGAGATTATGGCGCGCGGAGGAGGGGTCGGCATCAATCTTTCGTCGCTTAGACCGCGGGGCCACAGAGTTGAGAAAGTTAATGGGTTCTCATCAGGGCCATGTAATTGGGCAGAATTATTCTCAGTTGCAACAAAAGACATAATTCAGCAAGGAGGCAGTAGGCGCGGAGCTTTAATGTTAATGCTCTGGGATTGGCATCCTGATATTGAGGAGTTCATTACGGTTAAACAGGATTTGACTAAAATTAACGGGGCCAATCTTTCTGTTTGCGTATCTGATTCTTTCATGGAGGCAGTTGAAAAAGACGGCGATTGGGATCTTATCTTTCCTGACCGGAAAGACCCTGAGTATGATGCAAAATGGGATGGCGACATTTATGCATGGAAGGCGCTTGGAAAAAAAGTTGTAGTTCATAAAACTATAAAAGCTCGTGCCATGTGGAATCTGATTGCGCAGGCAGCATGGAAATCTGCTGAACCAGGCGTAGTATTTATGGAGCGCTACAACAAGCTTCATAACAATTGGTATTGGAACAGGATAAATTGTGTAAATCCTTGCGGGGAAGAAGGATTGCCGCCGTGGGGAGTTTGTAATCTTGGATCAATTAATCTTTCGGCTCTCGTTCACGGTAAAGGTATCGATAAAAAAGGAACGTTTGACTTCAAAGAATTAAAGCGGGTTGTTAGGGGGGGCGTTCGCTTTCAAGACAATGTAATAGAGATGGATCCTTATGTTTTTGAGGGGATTAGGAAAACTCAATATGAGGGAGAGCGAAGGATTGGTCTTGGAACAATGGGTCTTGGAGATACGTTAATTAAGCTTCATATGCGCTATGGATCGACTGCCTCCTTAAAGTTTATTGATAAAGTTTATAAGACAATTCGAGACGAAGCCTATCGCGCGTCTATTGAGATTTCAAAAGAAAAAGGCTCATTTGGGAAATTTGATAAAGTGCTTTATCCTCAAGGCAAATTTATACTTTCATTGCCTTTCGATATTCAAGACGGAATTAAGAATCACGGCATAAGAAATTCAGTTCTTTTAATGCAGGCCCCAACCGGTTCAACCTCCTTAATGGTTAATACTACATCAGGGATAGAACCGGTTTATGAATATGAATTTGTGAGAAGAGATAGAATTGGCGAGCATATTGTAAGACATCATATTTATGAAGAGTGGTATAAAAAACACGGCCCCGACCTTAAAATTGGGAAAATTAAGAAGCCCGATTGGTTTGTGTCCGCAAACGACCTTACCCCGGAAGATCATGTTAGGGTTCAGGCGGCAATCCAGCAATTTGTTGACGCGTCTATGTCGAAAACGGTAAATGCACCAAAATCTCATACGATAGAGGATGTTAAAAGACTTTACACTCTTGCTTATAAGCTTGGTTGTAAGGGCATTGCTTACATGAGGGAAGGATCTCGAGCCGGGGTTCTTGAACGTATTGATGATAAAAAAACCCTTCCTGCCGGCAGGCAGGAGAAAGAGGAAGTGGAAGAAGTGGCGCGTCCTGCTCCGGCAATTTCAAAAAGGCCGCCTATCATGTACGGTTTAACCTACAAAACCAAGACGCCTCTTGGAGATGCTTTTATTACGCTCAATAAAGATGAGGCAGGGAATCCTTTTGAAGCATTTATTACAATTGGAAAATCCGGGTCTGATGTTGCCGCAATGACTGATGCTCTGGGGCGAATGATATCGATTGTTTTAAGACTCCAGAGCCCCGTTGCGGCGCGTGAGCGGATTCGCCAAATTGTTGCGCAACTTTCAGGAATCGGAGGAATGAGAACTGTTGGATATGGAGAGAACAGAATAAGATCAGTGCCGGATGCTGTTGCCAAAGTTCTGGCTGAGGAGTTTGGGTTTACGGTCAATGGAATTGTGACTGATTTAAAGAAAAAAGAAGAGCTATCGAACAATAACGGTATTCAGTTAGCAAATGGGGAAACAAATGGGCATTCAAACGGCAACGGAAAGTTAAGCACTGTAGTTCAAGTCTCAAACGCGCATGAGAATAATGTTTTTATGGAACAATTAAGTATCAGCGCTGAACCATCAACACCGATTGAATCGGTGTCAACACACAACGCTTTTGATCTTTGTCCCTCATGTGGAGGAGCAACTTTAGCACATGAGGAAGGTTGTAAGAAGTGCTATAGCTGCGGCTATAGCGAATGTTAGTTAATTTATAAATACATATATTGGAAATCGCCGTGAAAGTCGGCGGAACTGCCGGTACTGTTAAATCCAGAAAACGATATATGTTTATCCCGATTAAATCGGGATTCCCGAGCAGGAAATTTTTTTGACCTCTCGGGAACTCGAGAGGTTTTTTATGCCAATTTATACAAGAACAGGAGATAAAGGTAAAACTTCGCTATTCTCAGGAAAAAGAGTATGGAAATATGATGCTCGAGTAGACGCATATGGTACTTTAGACGAATTAAATTCAATCATAGGAATTGCGGTTGCTCATCTTCCCAAAAAGAGCTCAAATAAATTAAAAAAAATCTTGCTCGGCGTACAAAGCGACATCTTTTATATAGGTTCATATTTGGCTGACTTGCCAGATACGATTGAGGATATCGACATGATTCAAAAAACAAAAGACTTTGAAAACAGTATTGACTATATGATGAAACCTCTTCCTCCAACCTTTAATTTTGTATTGCCAGGCGGAAGTAGAGCAGGAGCCTTTCTTCATCAGGCAAGAACAGTCGCCCGGCGCACAGAGCGAAATTTAGTTCGTTTAGCAAAAAAACCCTCCTCCGCGAAAGGCTCCGGCGAGGCGAGGGAAAAAGTAGATGAACGAATCCAGAAATATATGAATCGCCTATCGGACTTACTATATGCTGCCGCACGCTTTGCAAATTATATCGAAGGTAAAAAAGAAAAGATTTGGGAGAGATAATCATGCCAGCACCTCAAGAGAGAGAAATTAGAATAACGCAAGTCGAAGCACAAAAACCGTTTGCATTTGATTTAGCCCGCGAATACGATCTAATTCAAAGACATGGAGATTCTTATTATGACTTCTTTATTGCTCAATCTCATTATTATGCTAAAGAGTCTTACGGCAAAGTCCCAAACGTAGAGTACGAGCATTTAATTGAACGCGATAATGAAGGGAATATTAAGCTAAGATTTAGGGATCCACTGGCAACTTTTGCTGAAGAAAGCTACGCAGGGCCAGTTTTTGATACTCGATTCCCGGTTTGGTATAGGAAACGCGCGGCAGCAGATGTGAGGTGGACAATAGCAATTCAGGAAAGTCTAAAAGACGCCTTGCCTGGCGATACATTTGCAGATTTATCTCCTACGGAGTTTGATGTTTCAATTGGAGATCGTAAAAAATGGGGTTTTGGTTGGCATAGTTTTGCAAGAGCACATCGTCTTATTGTGGAGGATGGCCAGGAAAAGCTTGTTTCCCGCGCAATTAGAAATTATCTAGACTTTCCCGAGCAGCAAAGATTATCAGAGATTTTATCGGGCGAAAGGCTTGGTTTGGGAGATGTCGGTAAATTAAAAGAGGGCATGGATATAGGTCATATTAATAAATTTATTCAAGATTTGTGGGAACAAACTCCTCCCGAAAGGAAAATAAATCCGCCGGAAGATCAAATTGTAAAAAGCGAACGAGAAATGAACTCTGATCTTGGTAAGCTAGATTTTTGGCTCAATAGAGTTTTTGTTTTAATGAAAAATAGCGCCTCAGACGAGTTAGTTTTGCGTGAATTCCGTGGATGGGAGAATGCTTTGAAAGCGGCTGTTGAAGGGAAAAGTATCGGTTTTAATAATGATAAAAACACGATTTATCCTGATTCCATGATGGAATATTTTATGAAACAAGGTTATATTCCCGGCGCAAGCGGCTGTGGTGCAGGTTCCGGATTTGCAAAGTTGGGTAATACGGTTACAATTTTTGGGAGAATGGATTATTTGTCCATGACAAAAAACGGTGGGGATTATAAATTTGATCAGCCGGGGCCTTGTGTCACGTGCGGAAAAGACATTTTGTGTGGGCCATGCAAAATATGCGAAGGGTGTGATAAACGGGCAAAAAGCGGTGAGGAATTGACTGAATATGTAGCTGGCACCGCTTAATATATGGAACAAAAGTGTGAAATCTGTGCTAGAATCAAATGCAAACAGTGTGGTTGGGAGGCGAGTGAAAAGGAGGCAGTTTTGGTACAAAAAGAAATAATAATAAGATGCCCCGTGTGTTCCTGGTCTCCCAAAGAGGAGATTTTACCCTAAAAATAGACAATAGTCTCATAGTAAAAAGCATATTTTGTGGAAAAAGTGGGAATAAATCCATAAGACCAATCCCATAGTTATCAAGCAAGGGTTTGGTTGGGGTAGTCAATTGGTGTTGGGTTTTGGTTTTAGGTTAAGATATAAATATGTCTTTTCTTGATCTTATTTTTCCTAAAAAATGCGTAGGTTGCCGGCGATTTGGAGATTTTTTATGTGCCGATTGTTTTTCAAAAATCTCCTATAATCAAAACTTTCAGTGCCCGGTTTGTTTAAAAGGTTCAGTTAACGGCTTTACGCACTCGGTGTGTGAAGGAAAATATTCCATAGATGGGGTAATATCGGCTGTTGTATATAGCAGTATTAGTGGAAAAATAATTCGGCAGTTTAAATATAAACCGCATATTTCAAAACTTGCAGAAATTATTTCGGAGATTATGAACGAGGGGTTTACGCAAAATGAGAGTTTTTATTATTTTATCGAACAATTCAAGCCTGTTGTTATTCCAATTCCTTTAAGTTCGAGCCGCGAACGTGCGCGCGGCTACAACCACGCAGGACTCTTGGCCTCTTATGTCGCAAAATATTTTAACCTGACTGTCCGGACAGACTTTCTTGTTCGTGTCAAAGATACCAGGCCTCAATATAAATTGAATAAAGAAGAAAGAATAAAAAATCTGGTTGGCGCATTCGGAATTCGGGAATCCGAAAGCCTGCGGACAAAAATCCCTGAGACGGTAGTATTAGTTGATGACGTCGCAACGACACTTTCTACTCTCAAAGAAGCCGCGAGAGCCCTGAAAAGAGCCGGCACAAAAAAAGTCCTCGGTGTCACCTTTGCCCGAGAGCTCTAAACCTGCCTGCCGGCAGGCATGGCTTGCAATTTGGCCTTTAGCCTGATAGAATTAGCTTCATTGGGGATGCATTGCATCGACAAGATTGCTCATTAAAAACTGCAAGCCGATAATGATACTAATCGTAAAAGTGTATCAAAAATAAATGCTAAGAATTTACTTAGCGGTCAAAGTTTCGCCTTTGCTCCTCAAAGAGCAATGTACGTTAACTAAGACCTGTTCATATCAAGATTTTTCCAAACGATCAGATATGGGCAAAAACAAAGTTTGGACAGAATAAAAAGAGTTGGTTTGGCTTTCTATTTTAAATTTCTGACCTTAGTCATGTTTAATCCTGTCAATTGGAGTTTTCATGATGACAATAAATAATTGAGTAAGCTTGTAGATGTTTTTATAGATGCTTTTTTGGACGCCGAGTCATACTCGGCCATCTCCACACT
>CAYHUY010000017.1:0-11567 GCA_964360265.1 uncultured Gammaproteobacteria bacterium
CCAACACGCGCCCATCTATAGATTGTATTAGGGTCAACCTGCAAAAGCTTTGCTGCCTGTTTAATTGTTAAAATTGGCCTTTCCATTATGCGGTATTATACAATACCATACTTTAGTGTCAAATCCCCTCTTTGCTATAATGTTAGAATGACTATTTTGGGGGTTGATCCGGGCATAGCGAGGACAGGATGGGGAATCATTGAGAAAACTACAAACTTGCAACTCAAAACTCAAAACTTTGGGTGTATTGAGACAGAGGCGGGCTTGCCGATCAAGGCTCGGCTTCTGACGATCCGCAAGGAACTTGTTAGAATAATAAAAAAACATAAACCACAGGCGCTGGCCGTCGAAGACTTATTTTTTAATACAAACGTAAAGACCGCTTTAATTGTGGGGCAAGCTAGGGGAGTTATAATTGTTACGGCAGCCGAACTCGGTTTGGAAGTTTTCTCTTATACACCACTTCAAGTTAAAACCGCAATAACCGGATATGGGCGTGCTGAAAAAGGCCAAATGGGGAAAATGGTAAAAATGCTTTTAAATTTAAAATCAATCCCAAAACCGGATGACACCGTTGACGCTCTCGCCTGCGCACTTGCCTGTGCCTTCTCCTATAAATTAAAATCGCTGTAAATTCAGTGTGATATAATCGATTAACTTTCCGCCAAAGGCGGACTACGCATGATAGGTTATCTTAATGGACAGGCTTTAGTAAGAGATGATCCATATTTAATTGTTGACGTTAATGGAATTGGTTACAGGGTTCATGCGGCGTCTGATGTTCTTTCTTCTGTAGCCGAAATTGGTTCGAGCATAAAATTATTCACCTACACACATGTTCGTGAAGACACACTAGAGCTTTACGGGTTCTCAAAATACGCAGATTTAAAGTTATTCGAACAATTGATTAATGTCTCAGGGGTCGGGCCAAGAACCGCAATCGGAATTTTTGCGATTGGAACATCTAGTGAAATTATAAAGGCAATAGCGGATAGCGACACTTCTTTTTTCGCGAGCGTTCCTAGACTTGGTACAAAAAATGCGCAGAAGATTATAATCGAACTTAAAAATAAAGTCGGGGGCGGAGAACTGGACCTTTCGGATGGTTCGTCTCAAAATCGAAACGAGCTAACATCAGCTCTTAAAACATTTGGGTTTACAACTACAGAAATTAATGAAGCCGTTCGCAATATTGATAAAAATGGTAAGAGTATTGAAGAGCAAATAAAAATGGCGCTTAAATACTTAGGCAAGTAAATTGACCTAATTGATCTAATTAATCTAATATCTAAATAATGCTTGAAGCACCAAGTCCCAATTGGGATTTAGGAATTGAAGATTTGGGATTTGATTAGACCAATTAGAAATTAGAAAATTAGAAATTTAATGTATGGCTGATAAATCTAAACCTAAGGGTTCAATTGTCAATCAAGAAACAACTCCGGAGGAGGAAATAATATTCACTTCTCTGCGGGTTTCTGAATGGGGTGATTTTGTAGGTCAAGAATCTGTTAAACGTTCAATTCAGATTGCGTTAAAAGCAGCAAAAAAAAGAAAAGAGGCGCTTGAACATATTTTACTATACGGTCCGCCAGGACTTGGTAAAACCACCCTCTCGCATTTAATTGCAAGAGAGATGGGGTCAAATATTCGCGTTACATCAGGGCCCGCAATTGAGCGGGCCGGAGATCTGGCCTCGATTTTAACAAATCTTGAACCGGGGGATGTGTTATTTATCGACGAAATCCACCGCCTAAACAAAGTAGTTGAAGAGACGCTTTATCCCGCCATGGAAGAATATTGCCTCGACATTATAATTGGCAAAGGCCCAAGCGCAAGAACAGTTAGGCTTGATCTTCCCAAATTTACAATAGTTGGAGCAACAACCCGTGCCGGCATGTTGTCAGGACCCTTGCGGGATCGCTTTGGTGTTGTTCACCGCATGATGTTTTATGCGCCGCGCGACCTCGAACAAATTATCGAAAAGGGAGCAAAAAAACTTAAGGTAAAAATAGATAAAAAATCAATCTCTGAGATTGCAAAAAGAGCCCGTGGTACTCCCCGTATTGCACTCCGCCTGTTAAAGCGAGCGCGCGATTTTGCTCAAGTTCATGGGAATGGGAATATTTCATTCGAACTTTGCGAAAAAGCATTAGGATTGATCGAGGTCGATTCGTTAGGACTTGATGCAATGGATCATAGATATCTTAAAAGCATTATTGAAAAACATGGAGGAGGTCCTGTTGGCGTTGAAACAATCGCCGCGTCTTTGGCAGAAGATGTTGGTACAATAGAAGAAATAGTTGAACCATATCTTCTCCAGATTGGGTTTCTCAAAAGGACAAAGTCCGGCCGCGTCGCAACACCCGACGCCTATAAACACCTTGGTTCGAAATTTCCCAAAAAGAATAATCAGACAGCTCTTTTATAGCAAAATACCCTCGAAATACATCGCACTATTGACTTTTAACGATTCTTTCCGAATAATAAAATTAATGACCAGGACTCTGCCTATATTGCTCCTTATTGCCATAGCAGCAATAGCCTCAGCATATGTTCTGTTGGTCTTAGGAGTAATCAAGAATCCTTTTTCAAAAGAATTAAGAGTGCCTTTAAATGCAGTTTACGAGAATCCCTTTGACAAAGAAACACAATATGTCAATCCTTTTTCAGGGTATAAAAATCCATTTGATTATCTAAGATGAGAGTATATAAATTTATAGTTGGATTCTTTCTCTTGGCATTCTTTGTAGCTTTTGTTTCCTCCTTAACTCACGCCCAAGACACGTCGTCTGAGACTCCTGAGGAGGCAGCCGCGAAACATGGGATTACATTCCCAATTGCAGAACTTGGAAATTGTGAAAACATTTCTTCCTGCCGCACCTTTTGCGAAGATCCGGTTAATCAGGCAGTATGTATAGAATTTGCCAAGAGTAAAGGATTTTACAAAGAGGACCCGGTTCAAACAAGTAAAGAGGAAATACTGGCAGCCGCAAGAGGCGAACTCGGGTGCGACTCTTATGATTCTTGCATGTCTTTTTGCCAAGATTCATCAAGTTTTGATAAGTGTGATGCTTTTGCAAAAAGACATAACCTGGGAGGTGGACACGTTTCTAATACAGAAGAACAAGAATTTCTTGCAAAAGCAAAAGAAGTTCTTGGGTGTGATTCTCCCTCGTCTTGCATGAATTTCTGTGACAACCCTGATAATCGTGAGAAATGTTCGGAATTTGCAAAACAAATGGGAGTCCGGGGCGGCCAAATGGAAGTGGGTCCGGGCGGATGTACATCAGAGGAAACCTGTAGTGCGTTTTGTTCGAATCCGCAGAATTATGAGATATGTTCAAGTCATGGCAAAGCAAGCGGAGAATCATTCAGTGGACCCGGAGGATGTACCAGCGAGGAATCATGCAGGGCATATTGCACAGAACATCCTCGTGAATGTGGATTTGAGAGGTCAGGCGATTCCTATTCTTATCCGGTTTATAACCCGCAAGAGATGTGCAGTAAAACTCCCAACTGTTCTTGGAATAATGATAGATGTGAATGCGCTTATGAAGGTACGGATTATAAAGGTGAGGATCCGCAGGATTATTGCAAGAAATATCCAGAAAAATGCGCCCATGATACAAGCAGCGCTTCCGAGCAATGTGCCAAATACCCAGGATGTAAGTGGGAGAATAACACTTGTCAATGCTCACAAGGAGATGTTCAAACTCAAAGCGTTCCAACAGGATATGAATCTCCGAGTTCAGGTACTCAAAACTATCAACCCGCCGGAAGTTATGATCCGGCAAGCGAGTGTGCAAAGACATCCGGATGTTCTTGGACCGGATCTACTTGTCAATGTTCAAGCCAATCAAGCGGTACCCAGCAAACAACGACTGAAACACAAAGCCCCCCCCAAGACTATACACCTCCTTCTGACTCCGGCTCTGGTACTTATACTCAACCTTCTGATTCAGGATCCTATACTGCTCCATCATCAGGCGTGCAAGGGGCAAAAGCAGAGAACGGAGTCCTTTTTATGCTTCTTGATTTCCTGAAAAATCTCTTCAACTAATACAAAATCTGTTAGTATAGATTTATGGAAACGGCGACTTTTGCGGGCGGGTGTTTCTGGTGCACGGAAGCGATATTTAAACGAATCAAAGGTGTTGCATCTGTTATGTCCGGTTATTCGGGAGGTTCGATGGATTCGCCTGACTATGAAACAGTTTCCGGAGGTTCAACCGGACACGCCGAGGCAATCCAAATAAAATTCAACCCCAAAAGTATTACGTGAGTTTAAACCTGAAGTAAAGAGCGCCTAAGCGCGTGGCTGTTTGGCTAATCTTGCTCGGGCTTCTGCGTCTGCTAGTCTGCCAGCTTTTAAAATTTCTCTTTTTTTTGCTTCCTCAAGCATTTTTATGTCAAAAGCCTTCTGGCAGATGTTATCAATACAAGCGATTTGCGAGTGTTCAATAATACTTTTGCCATTAAAAGTAGTAATGGTTTCATCCCATGTTTTTGAAATTATTTTTTTGCTTCCACACCGATCGCAGGGCTCTTTAAAGTATGGAGTTGGCGATGTAATTTTCTTTTTTGACATATCTTTCTAGTGGACCATTATACCATAAAATACATACAAAACAACACTCAGAGGGCTGCTAGCTGCTGCAGAATCGAACATGCGAGGGTGGTCTTACCCTATTTCTATAGTCAAAGTTTGTAGTGGCCTTCGGGTTCTTCTTCTGATTCACTCATTGCGGAGTACATTTGATTAACTTCAATTTCTACGCCTTCATCAAATTGATACTCCTTATGATCCTTGCGCGAATTCGATTAAATGTTTTTTAATGCCCCCAAATAGATCTCTTGCCGCGCCTGTTTTACTTGAGTGGTATGTATAAAAGATTTTTGTGCAGTAAGAGCACGCGTGAGAATAGTACATGAGCCAATTATACCAGAAGATATAAGCACGAATTTCTGCTATAATGTTGCCAACCGCGCGCGCTGGCGGTTTTTTTATGAGAAAGATAAGAAATGTTGCCATTATTGCCCATGTAGATCACGGAAAGACAACTCTTGTTGACGCGCTTTTAAAACAATCCAAAACGAAACTTCACAAGGGTCTCTCAACCTCCCTAATCATGGACAGCAATGAATTGGAAAGGGAAAGGGGAATCACGATTTTTTCTAAAAATGCGTCCGTGATTTTTAATGAAACTAAAATAAACATAATCGATACTCCCGGACACGCTGATTTTGGGGGAGAAGTTGAGAGAGTTTTGAAAATGGCTGACGGGTGTTTGCTTTTGGTTGACGCCAAAGAAGGGCCCATGCCTCAAACCCGTTTTGTTTTAAAAAAGGCTCTTGAGATGAAGCACAAGATAATTGTGGTCATAAATAAGATAGACAGACCTGACGCTAGGGTAGAGTACGTTTTGGACAAAACGCTTGATCTTTTTATAGAGCTTGGCGCAGATGATGAAGCCGCGTATTTCCCTGTTGTTTATGCATCCGCAAAACAAGGAAAAGCCGGAACAAGCAACAGTCTTTCCACTATGAAAGACATAACTCCGGTTTTTGACATAATTTTAAAAGAAATCCCGCAACCAACAGGTGCTGAAAAGGCAACTCTTCAGCTTCTAATAACAACTCTTACATCAGATACACACAAAGGGAGAATCGCAGTGGGACGAATATATAACGGAACTATAAAAAGCGGACAAGGAGCAGTCCAAATTACAAGGGATGGCCAAATCAATAAATTTAAGATAACTTCTCTTATGACATTTGAGGGTTTGGAAAAGATAGAAATTCAGGAAGCTGTCGCGGGGGACATAGTGGCTGTTTCTGGAATTTCAAATCCCGTAATTGGAGAAACTATTTCAGATATCCTCTTCCCTTCCCCTTTGCCGCTTTTAGACATTGAGGAGCCAACCATAAGAATGTCGTTTATGGTTAATAACTCTCCATATGCTGGTAAAGAAGGAGAATTTAAAACATCAAGGCAAATAAGAGACAGACTTTATAAGGAACTTGAAACAGATATGGCATTATTTGTAGAAGACGACAGTTCTGGCGGATGGACAGTCTCAGGTCGCGGAGAACTCCATTTGGCAATTCTTATAGAAAGAATGAGAAGAGAAGGATATGAATTTCAAGTTGCTAGACCACAGGTAATAAGTAAAATGGTTGATGGGAAAGAATTGATTCCTTATGAACGAATATTTATTGAGGTTCCAGAAGAATTTTCAGGAACCGTTATGCAAAAAATGGGAATCAGACGCGGAGAACTTAAGGATATGACAGTTGTAAACGGCATTGCTTTTATGGAATTTATTATTTCAACAAGGGGACTGTTTGGGTACAGAAGCGAATTTGTTACTGATTCAAAGGGTTTGGGAATCATAAATGCCAACTTTTATCACTATGGGGAAGATAACGGTTACAGCCACGATAGACAACAGGGTTCGCTCGTTGCTCATGAGAGCGGTGTAACAACTCAGTATGGGCTGACAAACGTACAAGACAGAGGGCATCTTTTTGTAGGCCCCGCGATAAAAGTATATAAAGGGCAAGTCATAGGTCAAAACGCAAAAAAAGAAGACCTGGCAGTGAATGTGTGTAGATTAAAGAATCTCACAAACATGAGATCTAAAGGCGATGGAACTTCTGAGTATTTCAAAACGCCTAAAGAGATGGGGCTTGAAGATGCTATCGAATATATCTCAGATAATGAATTGGTTGAAGTCACCCCTCAAAGCATTCGAATTAGAAAAGTAATTCTTGATGAGACAGAAGAAAGAAAGAGAAGATCCCAAAACCGCTTCTAATAACAATTGAATTATTTGCTATGGTATAATTCGCAGAAATGAGCATAGAGAGTTTTTTACATACCTATCCACCGGGACCTGAACTTGCGCATTTAGTGGAGCAGAAAGCTGAGCAGAAAAGCCATTCAAAAATACATGTGTTCTTGCAGGAATTCATTACAGAAGGAAGAGACGGGTTGCAAAGTACGGGAAGAAAACTAAAGGAGCAAGGCATCGAATTCTATAGGGATTGGAAAACGTCTGCGTCAATTCCCCGAACAGAACAAGGGAGTCTTCGTATCAATCATGCAGGAATTCTCTTTGGTCTCTCAGGGGTTGCTGTAGAATCTGCGCTTGTAGAACAAGTCTTTGATGCAAACGAGTTTTGTGGATTATATGAGGAAAGTCTTAGAGGGACACCGCTTTCTTCATTTTTATCTCCGGTTGAAGATGGGGTTGAACAGTTAACAACAGATCGTTGGAGAAACATGATTGATCTTGCGAATACAGACAAAACACTTGCTGTCTTCTTTGAACCAGAAGGACTTGATGCATTACCAGTCACCTTACAAACAGTACTCAACGGAATGGAACTACTACCTATTATTCAAGAACACATATTGCCTGAATATAAAATAAGGGCAGCGTTTCTAGTTGCATCACAGCCAATAGCTAGCTGACCTCCCCTGACGGAAAATACCAGTATTTCCCATAAGCCTATATTCTTGATTTTTCCCAAGGGAAGAAAACTTCATTTGTTATGCCATCCTGAACAACAAAGTCTGGTTTTACTTCTGAAAAATCTCTTGCAAAATAGCAAGCAAGTCTTACGGTAGCACCGTGGCCTTCTAGGAATTCTCTGGCTACGACTGCACTTCTTCCTGTTTCTAGCATATCTTCAACCAATAGAACACACTTGCCATTTAAAGTCGCTGTATTTATATGTGAATTGTCGCCTAATACTCTTCCATCACCATCTCCAGTTCTTTTAACATCAATACTTGCAAGCGGCTTCCAATTCATTCTAAAAGATAGAAAATTTGCAGGAAACCAGCCTCCTCTTGACATTCCAATCGTGTAGTCTGGTTCAAAACCGGCTTGTGCAATTTGATCAGCCAACTCTTTGGTATAGTCTTCAACATCCACGTAGGATGGGTTTTCGATAACTCGATGCCTTTCTCGTTCCTGTGTCATTAGTGGTAATTATATCAGAGGAAAAAATCAGCTCTGATGGAAGGAGGAAGTTAGAAATCATTCCTCTATTATTTAGAATCCAAACGATCAGGAATCGGCGCTGAATGAAACTCTCGAATAAATGCTTCCCTCTCGGATGCAAAAAGCGTCAGAGTTCTGCCATTGATTTCTGGGGGCAAACCTTTAATGGCTTTAAGATGGGTTCTTACTTTTTCCGGATCAGATGTGTACTCCACTGTGGTAAAAGCATGACGTCTTCCCCAAGATGGCGACAAGTGTGTAAGGCCGTAAATCGTCCCAACATCCCGTAAGCCCCTTCTTAACCTCTCAGCCAAAAGATGCAAATCGGCACCCAGGTTTCTTAGAAAAGCTGCGGCCATTGCAATTTGGCCTAGCTGACCATTGGTTAGCAGTTCAAGATTTTCCCTATAATGAATTGAAGCCCATCGGCCCAGTCCGCCCTGAAAGTTATGGAGCACAATACTTGTATGGGTACCTACTCTCTCCACTCTATCCGACGGTAAAGCGCCATAGTCAATATTTTCATCGTAAAGTCCTTGGCAGAACGAAAAGAACTCGGCGCCGTCCGGCAAGGGCATTTCTCGAGTCCCTCTAAACTGTCTCTCGCTTGTAGTCATTGGGAAATTATATAAAATCAAATATTCACAATCAAACTATAGTGCGTCAGCTCCGCCTGGTAGAAAATACCAGAACCTACTACTTATCCGATGTTAGGATCGTAGGAGGATCAGTATTGTAATCCGTATATCTCCACCATTTAGGAATAAACTTTAAGAATATGGTTGCCGGATCATCTTTGTATTGTTCAGAGTCTGGGACTTTAGCATAATGTATGGCGTGCACCGATCTTAATTCATTTTTATCAAGAACAGCTTTTGCTTGCCCGTCCATCTGAAGAGTAATCCACTCTTCCTCGCTGAATCCAATTACAACCGACGCTTTAGTGGGTTTTCCATCGAGTATTGCTTGAGTCTTGAGACTTGTATTTTCTGTTGAGAAATAAAGCTCAAGTAGCTCATTTTTATTGGAATAATGAAGGGCGGCGGCGTGAGGAGAGCCATCGTTAAGCAATGTGGTTAGCGAGCAAACCCTATGAGTTGCAAGAAAATCAAATATTTTTGCCTCCATGAGGCAATTATACCAGAAGAAAAATTAACTACGAGGGGAGGAGGAAGCTTGATCGACAGTTTAATTGGCCATCGTCCATAATGTAATTGATGGTAGACATTAATCAAATACCACCCATTAATACAGCCATCGCGGAAAATACATCTGGCCAAGGGAAAGCTCGAATATATTTATACTAGACCCTTCCAATTACTCCACGACGCGGTAGTTATAACAAATAGTTCGAAAATGCTTAAAAGAGTAGTCTTGAATGAAGAAATTTTCGAACAGCAAGAAAAGATCGATATGACGATCCAAAACGGTGATTTTGAAGCTCTCTGGGTCATTTTGATCCCCGCGCCTGAACTCAGTATACCAGATGGTTTCGAGGCAATAATTAAGGTCTTTGAGAACGTCAGTTACATTGGAGAATTGAGGCAAAGGTGACTCGAAATAAAAAAGATTCAAGCCGGCATAGTATTGCAAACTTCGAGAACATAACATTGCTTAATTATGGAGACAGGAAATCAATAACATTCGTAAGGATTGATTGTTGCTTGGCAACCGTTAGTCCAGTATCTGTCGAGACAAATGCAGTGACAGGTGTTGTAACTGGAATAATTCCGAGCATACGATGTGTCTTTTTGCCTTTTATTTTATAAACAATTTCATTTTTACGCGTCTCAATTTCCACTACTCCAGTAAGAATACCAAGTTGGTCTTGAGTTGCAATCTCTGAGGGGGGTGTTTCGATGCTGTTAATAATGCCCGTTGCAAGCAAATTCTGTACTGCTTCATCTGGAAGTACTGCTACTACCTTTTGTCCTGTGGGTGTGGTAATAATAAGCTCCTTAGTCTCAACATTGATAGAGAGCGGAAAATTCGTTAAAGCTGCTATTTGATTTTGGGTAACCGCAAGTTGGTTATCAGTAGTTTGTACAAGTCTAACGTCGTCGTCCTCTAATTCATCTTCAACATCATTTTCCAACTCTTCAAGCTCGTCGTCCTCAATTTCCACCTCTTCACCGTCTTCAGTTTCAGCTTTAAGAACCACTTGACCGTTTTCAATGCTATATTTCAGCTTTACTGTTCCGTTTTCAATTTCAATTTTGGTGGTGCCATCGTCTTCAATCTTGGTCTTTATTTTCTGTCCGTCTGCTGTCTCAATTTCTGTTTCCTGCCTGCTGTTCTCAGATTCTGTTTTCATCTTCAGACCACTCGGAGAAATAGTTTCGGTTTTCGACTTTATCGATCTTCTTGGTGACCCAGAGGTGCCCGTTGTATTTGTTGTCGTTCTTTTAGTTGCTTCTTTCTGTTGCTCTTCTGCCTGCTTAAGACTTTCTTCTTGTGCTTCTTCGGCTTGTTTCTCAGCCTCTTTTTCTTGCTCTTCTGCTTGCTTTTGTTCCTCGCCTTGCTCATCCTTTCCAAGGACATTTTGAGCACCTGCTGTAAGACTTTGTGTTGTTTGGATGTTAGCAGCAGCGAGTAAGGTAATAATGGCTAAAGCTGTTATTGCAAGAGGATGAGAAAACCTAATCGCTGATAATGAGGTGTGTCTTCTCACGGAGATTTTACTTCTATTTTTATTCTTACGTTTATTTTTTGACACTATTAATTATAATGGATGATTCCAAAGGAATTGTCAAATAAAAAAGGTTATATTAAGAAGCTCTCTGGGTCATTTTGCTCCCCCGCGAGGATTCGAGGTTTCTCAAAAACTTAGCTCCTCCGGTAGGATTCGAACCTACGACCAATCGCTTAACAGGCGAGTGCTCTACCACTGAGCTACAGAGGAGTTAAGTTTTCGACTCACTCTCAATCTCCCGTATTATATCCTTACCATAGCCGCTTTTAAAGTATTTCTCTAAAAATCTTGCTTCTGTCCGATTTTGAACAATTTCGACGTGGATTAATTTAAAAGGTTTGTAGGATCTAGTTTTCTTAACCCACCCATTATTATGTTCTGTAAATCTTCTACTAACATCTCCTGACAATCCAATATAATATCTATTATATTTAATGCTTTTTAGTACGTAAACGTACATTTTTTCTGCTCTCTGCCTGCCGGCAGGCAGGTACCATTGCCCTCCTGCCGGAGGGTAAAAGCTACAGGGGAATAACGAATGTTATTCGTAAAGTGAATTATATAAGACTAGCCTCGAATTGTAAACTATCGCTTATTCTGCAATTGGAAGTGGGGTAGTTTTTCTTGGGGACCTTGCCTTTTTAGGTATAATTGTTGGTTCTTCCGGCTGAAGTTGTAAATCCTGTACCATTTTTTCTTCCTCGGGTACTTTTGGTAATTCAGGCATTTCAACAATTTTAGGTGCTTCACCTTCTGCTGCTACTTCCGTCTTTTGTATTTTAACTGTTTTTGTAGAAGAGGCATAAGATAACATTGCCAAAATTTTATCAAGCTTGGAATTAAGTGCCTCAAACTGTTCC
>CAYHUY010000017.1:11667-15800 GCA_964360265.1 uncultured Gammaproteobacteria bacterium
TGGCTTTCTTGATCCTCTATCCTCAGAGCGCCTTGAATCAGAGCCCCCCATGGTTCTGAAACATTCGTTGCAATAAACGGGTTTACTTCCTGTGGGCTTAAAGGGTACTTCACATTCCTTACCGCAGTTGCTGCAGGTTGTCTTAAACATCTGTCTATCTCCGCCTCGGTCACTCCCAAATCTTCTCCCGAAGTCGCGCCCGCCTTGCCGCGAGGCAGGCCCGCCGCCTCCCCTATTGTTTCTATTAAAATCTGCCATAGTGTGTGATTATACCACTAACCGTCTCTATTTCCTAAATTAGCATTAAGACTCTGATATAATTGCCTCATGGTGACGATTGATGACTTTCACAAGCTTGATATTAGGGTTGGTAAAATTATTAAAGTCGAAGATTATCTTGGGGCGAGAAAACCGTCATATAAAATGAAAATTGATTTTGGTCCTGAAATAGGAATCAAACAATCTATTGGGTAGTTCACTCATTATAAAAGGAACGAATTAGTCGGAAAATTAGTCGCAGGCGTTGTGAATCTTCCGCGGTTCCGAATGGGTCCTGAGGTTTCAGAAACTTTAACCCTCGGCTTCCCAGACGACGAAGGAAAGGCAATTCTAGTCATTCCTGAAAAAACAGTCCCACTGGGAGGAAAAATATCCTAATCCTGCTATAATTGCTTCATGAAACCTGCGAATAATTTGATTCAAATTGAACTTCATGTGCCGGATTTTGAGAAGGTAAAGGAATTTTATGGGAGATTAGGATTTGAAGTTGTTTGGGAAAGGAAACCTGAGGAGAAGAAAGGCTACCTCGTCATCAAAAGAGACAATAATATCTTATGTTTCTGGCCGGGAAATGAATACGTTAAAAAACAAACTTATTTCAAAAATTTTTCTCCTGATACTAAACGCGGATACGGCGTAGAAATCACGGTAATGATTAGTGGTATTGACGCTTTATATAAAGACGCAGAAAAGTTTGCGAAAATTGTTGATCCCCTGCAAAAACAGCCTTGGGGTCTGAAAGATTTCAGAGTCGAAGACCCGTTCGGTTTTTACATTCGATTTACCGAACCCCACAACATTCTCAACGAATCCAACGCAGTCAAATGAATCTCCTTGGTCACCCCGCACAAGAATTGATGCGGGGTAAATAAATTGCTTCTATGTAGAAAATATTTAAGATTCAGCTTAATTATGGGGGCTACTCCAAATAATGCCTGAGTTTGAGTTTTAGTCTTTCGATTTCTTCAGGTGGGAGTTCGTTTACCTTCTTATAAACAATTAGTTCGCTTGAGTCTTGGTAGATCCAGAATTTTGCCTTTTGTTCGTAATAATCATTGATATTAAAATCGTTTTCGAATAATTTAATTAGCGCTTTTAGTGTTTTATAATTTTCGGGAGAAAAATAATCGTCCGTTGTTTTGCCGGTTTTTATCAGGACGTAATCTGAGTTTACTGCGTTTTCAATAAGGTACTGTGCCCCCTTAAGAGGATCTTGAATTACTGTCCCAAGATAATTATTAATAGCCAGAGGCTTCTCAAGATTATAAAGATTGTAGGTCATCAAAGGTTCATCAAGAGGCCGCGTATAAAATAAAGATAAAACCTGTGGATTTTTTATTCCACTTACCTTGCTGTCTTTTTCCAAAAACTCCAAAATTTCCTTTCCTGAAATTTTATAAATATAGGGAGGCCGTGAGATAGACGTTAAGTATATTTTCGAAATCTCTCCAACAGAAAAGGGAAGCTCAAACGATCGCAAACCCTCACGCATTGGGCCTTTGCCCCACACCGTTCCCAAAAAAGTTCCGACCGAAAGAGTCAACGTTAAAACGATTAGAGCAGTTTTAATTCGAGTATTCTTAATGTAATCAAATACAGAAGCAGAGAGGATTGCAAGATATGGATAGATTGGGATTATATGTCTTTCTGCCTTAAGGAGCGCATAGGCGGAGAAAAAATAGGAAAATAAAACCGCAAGTAAAATCGGTTTGAGGTTGCTTTTTTTGCGAAAAGCCAACACAACCCCTGCGATAATTAAGATAAAGAAAAAAATACCAAGTTGATTAAAGGAATTTAAATAAAATGTTAACGAATAAAGCGAGAGGGGATTTCGTTCCCCTTCAGGGACTATCAGCCACATAGGACCGCCTACTCGGTGTCCATAAAAATATTGGAAGATCCAATAAGAGTTATGAAAATAGGGATAGAAAGAAATAACGAAAGCGATTGAAAACGCAACCGCTCCGTTTATTAATATCTTTTTACTTTTAAACAGGCGATTCTTTAAGATTCGATAACAAGCATAGAGAAGCGGCCCTATCACATAGACAATCACGATCCATTTAACCAAAAGCCCTAAGCCTAAAAATAAGCCAAACAAAATTGAGTATTTTTTATTCCTAAAAAGATCCGACTTAGTCAAAAAGAAAATAGTCCAAACGGCAAAGGCCGAGACCGCAGTTTCAGAATATGTAAGATGCGCATGCCAAAGAGTCCACCCATAAAAAGCAAAAATAATACTTGCCAGAAATGAAGAAAACGAGCTTAAATATTGCCTTGTTAAAAAATAGATTCCAAAAATTGTGGCAACATAAAGGAGGCCGTTTGTAAATATCCCCCAAAGGTAGGAATTCGATAATCCAAAAACAAAAAGAGACGGCAAAATAAGCAGGGGATACCCAATTTGGCGGAATGGAACAACATTAAGCATTCGACTTACGGTTTCAGCGGTTGGGTGTTGCGCGAGTCTATAAAATTCTGTTGCCATTCGCATGTAATGCTGCTCATCCCACTCCGGAATTTTATAGCTTCGGAGAGCGTAGCGGACTACACTTGCTAAAAACAGGACAGAAATTATCCCGAGGATAATTAAATACTTATCGAACTTAGGAAATTTCGAAATCCTTTTCTTCACAGTAGAGCTAATAGTAATAGTAATTCGATACGTTGTAAAGTATGATCTACTCGAGGTAGTCGCGTAGTTTGTTGCCACGGGATGGATGCCTTAATTTACGTAAGGCTTTGGCTTCAATCTGGCGGATCCTTTCACGCGTAACAGCAAACATTCGGCCTACTTCTTCAAGCGTTTTTGGTTTCCCGTCGCGCAAACCAAATCTTTCCTCAAGTACTCTTTTCTCGCGATCCGAAAGAGTTGAAAGAACTGAACCCAGCTGTTCTTTTAAAAGACCGCGAGAAGCCGTGTCAAAAAGGGTTGGGGCGGTAATGTCATATATAAAATCTCCAAGATACGAGTCTTCTTCATCGCCAACCGGCGTATCAAGAGAGGCGGGCTGTTGTGAGATTTTAATTATCTCGCGTGCCTTATCAGGTTCTATCTCAAGTATTCTTGAGATCTCCTCAGGCGTAGGTTGTCGCCCAAGTTCCTGCATTAGTTTTCTTTGAACTCTCATAAAACGATTTATATTCTCAACCATGTGGACTGGAATTCTGATTGTTCTAGCCTGATCCGCAATAGCTCTCGTAATAGCCTGTCTTATCCACCACGTTGCGTAAGTCGAGAACTTAAATCCTTTTTTCCAGTCATATTTTTCAACGGCACGAATCAGCCCTTGGTTGCCTTCTTGAATTAGATCAAGAAGTGTCATTCCGCGGCCAACATATTTTTTAGCAATTGAAACGACCAGTCTTAAATTTGACTCAACAAGTTTTTTTCTTGCTTTTTGGTCTCCTTTTTCGATTCTTTTTGCAAGTTCTACCTCCTCAGGAAAAGTAAGAAGCGATATTCTGCCAATCTCTTTTAGGTACATGCGGACCGGGTCGGTAACCGCCCCTCCCTGAATAATATTTAGCGCCTCAAGTTCACGCTCCAAATCCTCAATAGATTTTTTACTTTCTTTTTCCTCTTCTACTGTTTCGAAAATATCAATACCCTTCTTTAGAAGCTGATCATATAAACGGTCGAGTTCTATAATATGACCTTCAGGCTTTGGGAACGCGTTTAATATTTCATCTTGAGATATATACCCCCTCTTTTTAGCAATTACCAGAAGCGCTTCGGTTTTTTGGATAAGTTTTAGGCCCTCCGCACGTATTTGTTTTGCGGCAATTTTCTTTGTCATGGATATCCCTATTTTACTCCTAAGCTAGCCTGAACGCAAGCTATTGGACGTTTG
>CAYHUY010000018.1:0-15492 GCA_964360265.1 uncultured Gammaproteobacteria bacterium
CGAACGGGTTGACAAATACAAGAGACTTTAACTAAAATAATATTCATGTCAAATAAAAGGCCTACGTTAACCTTGGGCGATTTATTCATACAAATCCCTAAACTGATCCCCAAACGAATTTCCAAAATTAAAACAAACCAACTTTCATACATTGCGTTGTTAATTGCTGTTTTTCTCCTTGGGTATTTACTTGCTCGGCTGCAGATACTTGAAAAACAAACAGGACAGCAAGAGACAACTGGTCAGATTCAGCAGCAAGCACCTCAGGGAAAGATAAGCGTTGACGCGGGTCATCTCCCTGCTGTAGGAAATGAAGATGCGAAAGTTGAGATGATTGAATTCTCTGACTTTGAATGTCCTTTCTGCAAGCGCTATTTTGATGAAACTTTTTCCCAAATTAAAAAAGACTATGTAGATACGGGAAAAATTAAGCTATCCTATAGGCACTTCCCTCTTGATTTCCATCCTGCGGCGCTTCCTTCCGCCCTTGCCTCCGAGTGTGCAAATGAGCAGGGCAAATTTTGGGAATACCACGACTTAATATTTACGGAACAAGAAAAAATTGCAGGAAAAACAGCTGATGTCATAATAGGTCAGCTCAAAACCTGGGCACAGGGGTTGGGACTTAATACAAACCAATTCGGAACCTGCCTTGACAACCAGACATATGCCGAGAAGGTAACCCAAGATCTTAATGACGGCAAAACCGCGGGAGTTTCAGGAACCCCAAGCTTCTTCATCAACGGGAAACTTCTTGTGGGCGCCCAGCCTTACGACGCCTTCAAGGCAATAATAGACGAAGAACTAAAATAATCTATTTTAGGTGTTTTCGCAATTCTTCAAATTCCATTGCCGCTTGTTTCAATATACTTTGAAAAGTTCCTCGGGCAACCTCTTTGTGTTTTGGAACGATGACTGTTTGAAGCTTGCCTAACCGAATTCCGCGAAGTTTTACATGACTCCCCTCTGTTGAAACAATATAAAATCCCGCACGAATTAATGCCTTAATAATCTTCTGACCGGAATAAAATCTTGCCATTAGAGGCTAATCGTGTTAGTACTAACGTCTTGAATCTCTGGAAGTTTTAGATTCTTGGTCGGTTCGTCCTCAAGATATAAGGTAAGTGCTTCCTCGAGATTTTTAAGCGCTTCGTCACGGGTTTTACCTTGACTTGCAAGTTCTAACTCTAAAAACTTAGCAACATAAAGTTTATCCTCTTTCCAAACAATTGTGTGCAATGTTCTTTTTTTCATGTCGAAAATATTATATCACATGTCTTCCACGGTTATTTACAAACATTTGATATCCTGCTACTGTTAATTCATGGAAGATAATAATCAAAATCAAGCACCTCAAAATATTCCCGCTCAAACTCCGACTACGCCCGCATCTGAACCACCACCTTCTAACAACGCAAGGAAAGGCAAGCGGAAAATACTTATCGGTGCATCTCTTTTGGCAATAGCGTTTATTGTTCTGATAGTATATGCAGTACTATCTGAAATTCTAGGATTAAGCAGACAGGTTCGCAACATTCCAACTCTCCCTACCGCAACTCCCACCCCTGATTCAAGCAACATTTCCACCTGGAAAACATATACAAATAGTAAACATGGATACGCAATAAAATATCCAGAAGGCTTTGGGGTTGATGAAATGGAAGGCGTAACAATAATTTTTAAAGGTGAAAAAATAAAAATCCCACCGAACTCTCCCATTGAGCCATATCCTACATCATTAGCTATTTATAATAGAACGAATGCTACTTTCAATAATGCGGATGAAGCCTGTGAAGCAGAACTATGTCAAAATCTAAATAATCCAGCAGTTGGGCAGAATTATAAAAAAGAACAAGTCCAAATAAATAACGCCTTTGGTGTTAAAGTAACTTCTGCGGATAGGAAATACAGTTTAGATTACTATCTTGCTAATTCAAGTGGAAGTCAAATAGTTCGAATTCCTTTAGGAGCTAACATAGCCGCGTCATCGAGAGTAAGTAACGAAAGCCAGCAGTTAGAAGCTTTCAATTCATTGCAGCAAATCCTCTCAACCTTCAAATTCATGAAGTGAACATACATAATACTTAATACAAGATACTAAATACTATTTTTGGCAGTTGGAACAAAAGTAGGTGCCTCGACTGCCGATTCGAATAAACTCAATAGGTCCTCCGCATTTATTGGGACACATCTGATTCTTCTTTCCATAAACTAAGGTATGATTTTGGTATTCGCCTTCCTGTCCTAAAATATTAACGAACGATAGTTCTGATGCACCGCAGCTTTCTAGGCCTTTTTTTAATACAGACAGAATCGAATCGTAAAGTTTTTTAAGTTCATCTTCTGATAAACTCTTGCCTGGACGTCTTGGATCGATCCTGGCGCGAAACAGGCCGTCACATGCGTAAATATTTCCAATTCCCCCCATATTAGTCTGATCCATCAAAAGCGGCTTAATCTTTGTAACCTTTCGCCCTACTATGAATTTGAAACGCGGGAAAGTTAAATCTTTGAAGGGCTCGGGGCCCATGTTGGCAAAGAAAGGCAATTTATTGATTTCCGAACTTTTAACTACCTTAATCCATCCAAAGCGTCTTTGGTCGTTGTAATAAAGACTAGCATCTTTGTCCAGTTTAAAAATTACGTGGGTAAAATTGTTTGGTAGACTCTTCCCAACCTTAGCTGAGAGAGGAATATTCGCAGTTTTTTTGTCGCGATAAATCAGCTGTCCGGTAAGCTTTACGTGAATAGCCAAAGAATAACCGTTCGACAATTCTAGAATTAAACCCTTCCCTACTCTTTTAACTGAATTGATTTTTGAACCAATAATATCTCGGGGGTCCCCATAAAATATTTTTGGATGAATCTTCTCAACATCAAGAATTTTATGCCCCAAAACATATTTTTGTATACCTAATTTAAGTGTTTCGACTTCTGGAAGTTCCGGCATTATGTATTCCCTCCCTTCATATTAATACCCGCCCTGAGCGAGCGAAGCGAGTCGAATGGGTCAACTTCAGGCAATTCCGGCATTATAGATATCCTAATTCTTTAAAAAGCTTAACGCCTGGTCTTACATGGTGAAGTTTTTTTAATTCTGACTTATCAAACCATTTAAGTATTACAAGCTCCTCGGATATGCGAGGGACCCCCACTGTTTTTGCGTGGAACGCTAAAAATATATAGTGAGTCATTTCGCCATGTTTGTCAGGCTCGTTATCTTCATCAAATCCTATCTTTTCTAAACTAACAACTTTAAGTCCGGTTTCTTCTTTAACTTCTCTTCGTATTGCATCCTCTAACGTTTCTCCTTCCTCCACCCCTCCTCCTGGCAGCCGCCAAGTATTTGGATATGGTCCCACATCCTTCTTTTTCCGGCCGAGTAGAATTTTCCCATTTCTTTGGATTATCGCACTTACAACTACTCTTGCTTTCATTTCATTTTTGATTCGATAAAGCTTTTGATCTTTCTATCGAAAACTTTGGTTGAGAATTTCTGGGCCTGTCTGCGACAGTCCCCCGAACTGATTTTCGTTTTTTCGAATCGTTCGATTGCCGAATTTATTGCTTCAGGTGTGTTTTCATCAAAGAACATTCCTGTTGCCACTTGCCCTGAGCCTGTCGAAGGGTCGATTACCGTTTCTCGAACACCTCCAGAGCGATAAGCTATTACCGGAGTTCCAACCGCCATTGCTTCAACTGGCGTAATTCCGAAATCTTCATCAAAGGAAGCAAAAATATACGCGCGGGCTCCTGCCATTAATTCTTGTCTCGCAGCATCCGATACTTCGTGCAAGAATTCGATGTTCTTACCCGCCAGAGATTTGAGTTCTACATCAAAACCCGCAAATCCTTTCCCGAAAATTTTGAGCTTCTTTCCATTTTCATTAAAAGCTCTTACAATAATATCAATCCCCTTCGCGCGCGCTAAACGCCCCCCCGCCAAATAGTAATTTTTTTTATACTTAATACTTGAATCGACTGGAGGACCTGCCCGCAATGCTCGCGCAAGCGTTGCAGGCGGGTTTATCACAACCGCATCTCTACGATAAAACTTTTGGATACGGGATCGAATTTCCTCAGAATTAGCAATGAAATAATCAACGTTTTCAGAAGCTTTAAAATCTATCATTCGCAAAAAATGATTGGCAATAGAACCAAAAAACTTCATCAATTTATCTTTTTGCCATTCCCGCGCAGTCATATATCCATAAAGATATCTTGGGGGAGTGTGTGTGTAGCAGAATATTTTTGCCGATTTGCCCTTTCGAACAAGGTTTGGAAAATAAGCGCCTGTTTGAGAAACAATGATAATGTCGAATTTCGATAGATCAAATGAGAGAAAAGCAAGAGGCGAAATTAATCTAAAAATAGAAATTAATTTTTCACGATATGGAATCCATTGGAGGAAGGATGTTCGAATATGCATACTTTCGAAATCCCCATGGTGCGGTCCTAAATATTCCGGAGCATAAATCGATGTATAAATCGGCGCATCAGGAAAAATCCTGTGCAATTCCTCGAGCACCCTCTCAGCACCACCATATTCTTTCAAATAGTCATGCACTAAAGCAACCTTCATTATAATAATTTCATCTGGTTTTGTTTCTTTGTTTCAACCTTGCGACTTAAAACCTCATCTACTCTTTTGGGTAAAGTTTTAAATTCGTATTCAACAAGGGCTTTTTTGAATGCCTCGACATCAATCTTTGAAGTATAACAGTCTTCAAAATTACAGACAAAAGGCACATCGCAAACAATTGCCGCCAATTTCTTTCCAAGCGCGGCTGATTCTGCTCCATCAATCAATTTCTGCGCAAGATTTTTATTTTTCACCGCAACATCATCAAGGTGTTTATAAATATTGTCAACATTTCCATATTCACTAATTAAATTCGCTGCGGTTTTGGATCCAATCCCTGCAACTCCCGGATAATTATCGGAAGAATCTCCAGTCAGCGCTTTCAAATCAATTATTTGTGCGGGTTCAACACCATAATTTGTTTTAACTGAGTTCTCATCATGAAGTTTTACCTCGGAAATTCCTTTAACCGGCATTAAGACGAGTGTATCCTGATCAACCAGTTGAAGCATATCGCGGTCTCCCGAAACAATATATGTAAAAATTCCCTGTTTATTAGCACTTGCAGACAATGTACCAATGACGTCATCCGCTTCATATCCATCAACTCCAATTTGAAAAATTTTTGCCTTATCGAGGATTTCGATTATCATTTGGAATTGCCCTGATAGGTCGGACTCCATTTTTGGACGCTGAGATTGATAACCAACATACAATTGTTGGCGAAACGTAGGTTTTGGACGATCAAAAGCTATTACAATGTATGCTGGTTTTAACTGCTGGATGAGTTTTAATAGCATTGAAAAAAAACCGTGGATTGCGCCTGTTGGAGTGCCTTCAGAGGTTGTAAACGGAGGCATAGCATGATAAGCACGGTGAACAATCGCCGATCCGTCAACAAGCATAAAGATTTCTTTTTTTGAATCTTCCATAAACGAATTATAGCAAAAAAGAAATCTACAATTGACAAATTGACAGTTAACCAATTGACCCACGCGGTAGTTATTTCGTTAATTTGTTAATTGGCTAACTGTTAAAATTGGGGTTTGCGTCCGTAATTTTCTTTTGAGTGGCGGATAATTGCATCACGGTTTTCGTTTTTTAATGCAGGTAATGGCAAAGTGGTTGCCGGAAAAGGGGCACTTGTCATACCGTCAATAGAAAGTTTCATAACTATCTCAAATTTGCCGAGCGATACCAAATCATTTTCGGAATAAATCTCGGCGTATTCTTTTGTCAAGTTGTACGCATCATGTGCGCCTACCACAAATGAAATTAAAGTCCCCACATTTCCATAAATAGCGCGTTGAATTTCAAGCTCCAATTGGTCACTATATTGGTTTGCAAGAGTAAGCGACAAACGGTATTTTCTTGCCTCGGAAAGAATCTTAATAAATGAGTTTGTTGCAAAATTTTGGAATTCATCAACATATAGAAAAAAGTCGCGACGCGACTCTTCTTTTTGAAAAGACCTGTTCATAGCAGCAAGCTGAATTTGCGTAATTACCATGGCACCCAATAACGCTGCGTTGTCTTCTCCGAGTTTACCCTGGGAAAGATTTAAGATTAAAATTTTTCCTTCATCCATTATTTCCTGTAGGTTAATTGAAGAGATGGGATTTCCAATAATATTTCTAATCATGCGGCTTGAAACAAACTGCCCCACTTTGTTTTGAATTGGAGACACAGCTTCTGCTTTAAGCTTATCAGGCATCTTAGCAAATTCTTGTTCCCAGAAGTTTTTAAGAACAGGGTCAGAAAGTCTTGCTACAACTTTATCGCGAAAACTGGCATCAGATAAAATTCTTAAGGCATCAATTAAAGTTCCTTCTTCAATATCAAGAAGGGTAAGAATAACATTACGTAAAATATATTCAAGCCGCGGCCCCCACGATTCTCCATAAATTTTATGAAATATTGAAACAATTCCAGAGGAAATCAAGTCTTTATGTTGGGAGTTTTTAATTTCCAGAACATTCAAGGAAAACGGTCTTTCTGTATCAAAAGGCTCAAGGTAGACAACGTCGTTTGCTCGCCGTTTTGGAATGTAATCAAGAATAATCTCAGACAAATCTCCATGCGGATCAATTATTCCTATTCCTCTATCTTTCCTTATGTCATCAATCGCCATATTAGCGATTAACGTTGTCTTTCCGGCCCCAGTCTTTCCTATAGTATAAACGTGTTTACGCCTGTCAGGAGTTTTTATACCAAAAATTGCATCCTGGTTTTTAAATTCAGTACGTGCAAAAAAATTGATATCTTTTTTTTCTTCTTCAGAAACTGTAGTTATTGCAGGCAAATTTTCAGGAGGTTCCCCAAGAAGAGTTTTGCCCCACGCAATATTTTTAAGCCCAGCAAGTAAAAATCCCGGTGGATGCCAAATGGTTGCAAGTTCCTGTGCGTTTAAAATCTGTGATTTTCTTTCAAGATAGTTGACCGTTCGCGCTTCAATTCTTTTCAAAAGTTTTTTTTTGTTGACGGCAAGTAGCGGTTTTCTAAAAACGAATTGGTTCCCCTCACCTAACGAAAAGCTACCAAAAGTCCCTGCAAGATTCTGTATATATGCGGTCGTATTGGCAGAATCTGAACCAACCACTAACCTTATCACAGCTTTCCCCCCTTGAAAGGCGGCTTTCTGCATCATTCTGAGTTTCTGTGGGTTTTGCGCGTAGCGAGTTGTTGCGCCCATGGAACTTTCACCTGTTGCTGCATCTTTAACTTGCGTCAGATGTGTATCTTCAATCAAATGCCCTGCCATTTCAACTGCCTTGTCTTGCCAGGCAAAACTTGCGGGTTTAATTACGATTTGGACAGCCATTCGAACAGAGGCATCCTGTTTTGCTAAAAATCCAAGAAGGCTTGACAAGGGATCAATATCTTCAAGGTCAGCATAGGTTTTAATAGGTAGATATGAATAGGAATTTAATACCATTTCGCCAATTGCAATATGAGGCGATGCTATAACTTTTTCCATAGGATCATCCGTGCGTAGAATATTTGATTTTGGAAAAGAAGACGAAACAAGGCTTGAAACAAGCGTCTCATTTTCTTCATTGGTTGTCACATAAAAGTAGACCGTTTGATTGAGTAAATAAATCTCAAAGGCATGGGATTTTGGATGTAAATACGCTCTTTTCCAAAGAGGAATATAAGGATGGGGCAGTAACGAGGAAAAAATTTGTGTTGCTGCAGCAATCAATGTCTCATCATCTTTTGGATTTCTAACAAGAAGATGCGCGAATTTACTCATATTTTAATTATAACAGGTTCGCTAGCGACGGGGATTAAGAATTTTTTTTATTTACGGTCTTTTTTTCTGCGCTTTTGGCAGATTTTACAATGTTTATAAATTGTTCTCCTTCGAGCGTCTCTTTGATAAGCAACTCGGTAGCAACCTTATCAAGTTTACTTCTGTGTTGTTTGAGAATTTTTTGCGCGGCCTCATAACACAGATCAATTATTCTTCTCATCTCGCGATCTATTTTTGCCTGCATGTCTTCTGATACTTGAGATATTTCTCCGAACATCCTCGCGCTCTCTTTATCGTAATTTATGGGACCAAGATCGCTCATTCCATATTCAACCACAATGGCACGCGCTACTTGTGTTGCCTTCTCAATATCATCGGCTGCTCCTGTTGTCATTTCAGAGAAAATCAATTCCTCGGCAGCACGACCTCCAAGCATTGTTGAGATTTGCTCTAGCAATCTTGTTTTTGTCTCATGAACTCTATCCTGAGCAGGTGGTATAAGTGTATGCCCAAGGGAAATACCGCGACCTACAATCGATATTCTATGAACGGGGTCAGCATGAGGCATGAAGTACGACACAATTGCGTGCCCTGATTCGTGATAGGCCGTAATTTTTTTATCTGCATCTGTCTGCAGTCTCTTTTTTTCAGGCCCCAGTTTTACTTTTGTTGCTGCTTCCTCAAGGTCCTCCATGTCGATTTGCTTTTTCTCAAGTCTTGCTGCCAAAATTGCCGCTTCATTGAGCATATTTTCAAGGTCTGCTCCAGAATATCCAACTGTTCTCCTTGCAACCTTTTCCCAGTCCACTGCTTTCACGAATGGTTTCCCTTTTGCGTGAATCTTTAGTATGTCTTTTCTCCCTCCTATATCGGGGAGCTGAAGCATAATTCTTCTGTCAAAACGTCCAGGCCGCACAAGTGCTGGATCTAAAATATCGGGTCGATTAGTGGCGGCAATAACTACTAATTGTTCGTTGGGAGTAAAACCATCCATTTCAACTAATATTTGATTTAAGGTCTGTTCACGCTCATCGTGTCCCCCCATAATTCCTACCCCTCGTTGGCGGCCAATTGCGTCTACTTCATCAATAAAAATTATTGCAGGTTGACTTTTTTTGGCGGTTGTAAACAAGTCCCGCACGCGGGCAGCCCCCACTCCAACGAGCATCTCCATGAATTCGGATCCTGCTATTGAGATAAAAGGAACTTGCGCTTCTCCGGCAACGGCCCTTGCCAAAAGTGTTTTTCCAGTACCCGATGGTCCAACTAGAAGCACGCCTTTAGGTGTTCGTGCTCCCATTGCTCTGTATTTTTCGGGGTGTTTTAAAAAATCTACAACCTCTGACAGCTCTTGTTTTGCCTCGTCAACTCCCGCAACGTCTGAGAACGTAGTTTTTGAAAAATCCTTGTTGAATGTTTTACCTTTGCTTGCCCCGAAGGAAAAAATATTTTCTTGTGCTCCCTTTGCCTGACGGAAAATAAAATAGAAAAACGCAATAATTAAAACTACGGGAAGAAAAGATGACAGTATATTTACCCAGATATTTACCGCCGAATCGTCTTTAACTGTAATTTTTAAATCACCTGTTTCAACCTCGGCATTTTTAAATATCTCAAAAATTGATGTATCCGGTTCTTTGTGGGAAGTAGCTTTTTTCCCATTCTTATAGTCAATTTCAACTTTTGACTCCGAGATTACGATTTCCTTTACTTTTCCGTTTCTGACATCCTGAACTAATCCTGAGATTGAAATACTGTCTTGATTACTGCTTGAACTTAAATCACCAAGTCCAATTACTATAAAGAGCAGGAAGAAAAATAAGAAACTATAAAGAAGAATATCTTTCCAGCCAAGTCTTAGCCCAAATTTAAATTTTTTGCCCTGTTTTTTCCTGCCATTCATTTGACTTGGAAATTATAACACAATTTTTGAGGCTTCGCATGTGGCTTTCACACATCGTGTGTTTACGAAAAGCGAATCGCGAACTGCGACCTATTTGACAGGGTCGTATCCATAAGCCCCCCACGGATGGCAACGAATTATTCTTTTTAAACCTAAAATTGAACCTTTAACCACCCCGTATTTATCTATTGCCTGATAGGTATATTCTGAGCAAGTGGGTTCAAATCTACAAATTCTATCTGAAAGGAATAATGTTTTAAACAAGGGTAAATGAAAAACCTCCGTCTTTTTGTAAAATCGGATCAAAGATAAAACAAATTTCTTCATTGTATTCCCTAACTTTCTATTCTGTTGGTTTTCTTTCGAAATTCGAATAAGCCTCACTGGGTTCTTGCCACTCAATTGAAATGTCTTTAACTTCAGCTAAAAATGGACCTTTTTCGCAAATTTTGATTAATTCTTTTAACTTCCTTTCATGATCCGACTGAGCCAGTACCTCTACCCTATCATCCCTTAGGTTTCTCGTCCAACCGGTAATTCCCAATTTTTTTGCCTCCCGTTGAACAAATACACGGAATCCTACACCTTGAACAAAACCGGAGATGAATAAGTGTATTTGTTTCATAACAAATTGACAAATTGACATTTGACCAATTGACGAAATATTTGAAGTTAATTTGTTAATTGGTTAATTTGTTAAGTGTTGGCTATGCCAGGCCCATTTTTTCGCGAACTTCGGCAACGGTTCTGGCTGCGACTCTTCTTGCTTTCTGTGCACCTTCCCCGATTACTTTATCGACGAACTCAGGATTTGTTTCAAGTTCTTTTCGGCGAATTTGAATTGGTTCAAGTTCCGCAAATATTGTCTCTGAAAGTTCGCTTTTTATTTCACCATATCTTAACCCTTTACCCCTGTACTGATTCTCCAGTTCGTTTCTTTTTTCTTTTCCTTCGAATAATTCCACAAATTCCATCAGTGTCTTAACTCCTCCCAAAATTTCCGAACCTTGTCCGCTGTCTGTTGGAATTTTCGCAATTTTTGATTTAATTTCCCCTAAACTATCTGTCAAATTTATATATGAACCCTCAACCGTTTTGCTCATCTTCCCCTCACCGGTTAAAGAAGGGATGTATTCACCCTGCCTGCCGGCAGGCAGGCTTTTGTCTATGAATCTTTTTGGCTCTGGAAAATCCATTCCGAAGTCTTGGTTCATTCTTCTTGCAATCTCTCGAGCTACTTCAAGATGTGGTTCCTGATCTATTCCAACAGGAACGAGTCCTGCTTTATAAACCAGGATGTCAGAAGCCATCAAAATAGGGTAATTAAGTAGGGCCATCGTAACATTCTCAGGATACTGTTTTACCTTGTCTTTAAATGTTGGTAAATGTTGCATTTTAGCAACTGTAGCCACGGTTGAGAAATAATAGGCGAGTTCGAGGTGTTCAGGAACGTGTGATTGAATAAACAAAGCAGATTTTTCAGGATCGAGTCCAACAGCCAAGTAATCGATAATTATATCTCGAACCGCCTGTTTGAGGGTTTCTTTATCATGTGGTGTAGTTAGGGTGTGTAAATCTGCGACCATATAGAAGGTTTCATATTCAGCAGATCTGCTCTGCAAATCAAGCATCCCCTTCACTGCCCCAAAGTAATTCCCCAAGTGTAATCTTCCAGTAGCCCTAATTCCCGACAATACTCTCTTCTTCATATAGCTATTTTATCATTAAACGAGCGAATTTACCTCTTTTTTGAATTGGTTGCCACGCTCTTTGTAATTTTTGAAGAGATTGAAACTAGATGCGCCCGGGGACATAAGACAAATTTTGCCCGGATTCGTATGCTCATAGGCAGCAGTAACCGCCTCTTTCATTGAATTGACGTCGAATTTTCGAGGTCGTGTATTTTCGTTGGGCATAGAATCGCAAAGTGCCTGCCAAATCTTTTCACCGGTTGAGGGAAATAAGATTAAATTTCTGACTCTTGAGTTTGAAAGGTAGTTTCCAAGTTCGCTATAATCAAGGCCGCGGTCATAGCCGCCGGTAATAAGGGTTTCAACATTTTCCCCAAGCGCTTCTATCCCTTCTATTACAGCTTCAGGGATTGTTGCAAGTGAATCGTTATAGAACTTAATCCCATGATGTTCTGCTACAAACTCTAATCGATGCTCCAGTCCCCTAAAGTTTTTTAGAACAGAAATAATAGCTTGCCTTTGTGCCCCTGTAATTGTTGCTGCAAGAATTGCTGCGCATACATTCTCAAGGTTATGTTTCCCAGCAAGAAGTACGTCTGAAGTGGGCATAATTTGTTCTTCCCGCACCCCAATTTTAAGCCAAATATGATCATCGCGCACAAAGCATCCCTGTTCAACTTGCTGTTTCCGGCTAACAAAGTAAAGTTGTCCCTCCGTATGGACATCGCTCTCATTTGATGCAGGATAATCCTTATTGAGAATTGCAAAATCGTCCGGCCCTTGATAACGTAAAATGTTTCTTTTTGCATCTATATATTCAGTTATGTCACGATGGTAGTCTAAATGTTCGCTTGTAGTCATCAAAAACACCGCAATTTGGGGACTTTTGGATAAATCCTGTAGTTGGAAGGATGACAGCTCCAAAACTACCTTAGAATCGATTTTAAGGTCGTTGAGAAAATCTAAAGGCGGTTTTCCCACGTTTCCACCTAAATACGCATCTATCCCTCCACTTTTAAGCATTTCATAGATAAGAGTTGCAGTCGTACTTTTCCCCTTTGTACCCGTAACTCCAATAATTTTGCATGGACACAAGTCAAAAAAGATTTTGGTAGACGAGCTTACTTCAACTCCTTGCTTTTTGATTCTCTCAATAACGGCAGACATGGAACTTATACCTGGTGAGCGCAGAACAATATCAAATTTTAAAAAGTCCTCTGGATATGAATCAAATTGGAATTCTACATTTTGCTTCTTAAATTCTGCGATTTTTGAGGGATCGAATTTATCTTCACGCCTTACATCTATAATGAATATTCTAGAACCATTTTCAAGTAAGAATCTGGCTATGCTCTCCCCCTCTACTCCAAACCCCAGAACTGCGACATTTTTATTTTTCAAATCTTCTTTTTTCATTAAAAAACAGCATATCTAAATTCTGGTGGAATATTATCTAGTTCTCCTAATTTTAGTAAATCTGACGAGGTCTGTTCAATTGTTTGAAATTCAGAGTTAAACCTATCGTAGAACATTTTCATGATAAATGTTTTATCATAGCCACCCTTCTTATATGCAAGCAAAAATGCGAGTTTTACTTCCTTGGGCGTTCCCACACAGTCAAAAGGTTTGAAATCACCAACTCCAAGAAGCTCTTCAAATATTGGAATAAGCTCTTCTGATTTATATAAGTCCTTTCCAAATATCCCTAGTAGTTTTTCACGATCAATAAAGGCTGAAAGCAAACAGAATACAAAGGCGCACTTGACGCACTCACCGCACCAGAGCGTACTCGATGGGTTATTGATCCTAAAGTTTCTATTGCAGCTTGTGAATGTACCAAAATATTTACCGTACTTTGAAAAGATTTTGGTTATGTTTATCTCGTGGTATGGGCGGAGAAGCGAGAAATATGTGATGTCGGGGGTGATATAATTGTTTATATAATCTCGAACAAGTGTTTCAAATTCTTCGGACTTACTCCATTGGTGATTAATCTCCCCCCCAAAATATTCTACATTGCCATAGTTTGCGCTCTTCTCATTTGAAACAACAATATATTTATAATCAAAAAGGATTGCTGCAAGAAAACCCGTGAAAGCATATATTGAAGAAATTGGAACATGTCCATTATAGACATCTTCCCGCTTATTTAGTTCAAAAATCAAGGGGTCAAGCTCTCGTTTCATGGTAACTATTGGGATTCCCATAATTTTAGCTATATTTTCCTGAATGTCTACAAGGTTCAAAATAAAACCGTCGAAGTTTTTTCCCACCGCTTTCAAAAGTTCCCCCGTAACAATCGAATCCTTCCCTCCACCAAGTCCCACTAAGGATCTGTTTTGTCTTTGGACTGAAACGGGTTGCGACCTAGATTCTGAATCGAATGGAAAATTAACTAAATCACGATAGTCGATTTTGTTTTTATAAAAAAATTCTCCTAAACCTTTTGTGTAAACAGTATTCCAAAAATTTGCCTGGTCTTGAGAAAGTAAAATTTTTGGAGTTAAAATTTCTTTTGGGCAAAATAACTTCCAATAACTTATCCCTAAGGCAAGGTGAAGGCCGTCGAGGGTTTGTTTAATAACGGTTGAATCGAAGCCGGAAACGGGGGCGAAAGTTATTTTCTCGGTAAATTTAAGCTCTTCTTGATCGTGTTTTATTATATAGAAAAAATTGATAAACCCTTTTTCTATTTGAGCCTCATATTTCTCAAACGTAAATACTGAATCTCGCATGTTGTATATTATATACTTTTCTCCGTTAAACTAGATATTTTTGTGGTAAAATTAGGTTCGAGCCAGGGTAGCTTAGTGGTAGAGCACAGGATTCATATCCCTGAGGTCGTGGGTTCGATCCCCACCCCTGGTACACTAGGTTGAGGGCTTGTGGTGAAATTATTAAGCCAGTGATGGTCGTTTTTGTAAGGTCGCCCTTGCGGCATTGATGACTTCGCCCAATAAATTTTGGGGAGCGTCTAGTTTGGGGTTCAGCCAGTCTTGTGCACTGGTTGTGAGTTTTCTTCCCTCTGTAAAGAAAAGGCTCATTATTGCGTCGGCGTTGGGATTCTGATCTTTCCTTGCCTCTGTATACGCAGCCTGTATTGAACTATCGAGCGCTCCCAATTCCTCATCTGAAAGTGCATCCAGTCCAGCTATTTTATTAACGATAAGATCAGCTAATTTCAGGACAGGACTCTTTGTTCTCTCATCCCTTTCTAACTCGTCCTTATATATCAAACCTTCTCTGGTTAATTGATATCCTTTCTTAAATCGTCTCATTTCTTGAATGGCTTCGCCTTTCAGGCCCTGATCGATCGCAGTGCCGAAGGCGCCTACAATTTGATCATCTAAGAGCTCCATTCCTCGTCTATTAAGATTTGTTATGTTCGTTATTTTTGTGTCTATTAACAGGGTTAGTCTGGGTAGGGGATCGTCTTGAGACTCCCTACTAAGGTACGCAGGTAATGGAGTTTCTCCTTCTTGCGATCTATCCATATTTCAACATTCATTATAATATAATTATAAATATTTGTTCAAGGCGCAAAAACAAACATACCAAATGCTCTAAAAATCGCCTCTCCAAAACCACCAAGCCTGCCGGAACTTGACCCCGATTTAATCGGGGTTGACAAGGAATGTCTCTTTATCTAAACTATCTACTGATCAAGGAATTTATTTTCTATGGAAACTCTGATAAGCGGCGTTTTCAGCTTTGCCGTATTTCACTTTGCTACGCGACCCAAATCAAAAATAAATAAGAAACTGCCTCGCGCAAAAGTTAAAAGATTTGAGTTTTTCCCTCGTTTTAACGTGGAGGCAAAAAATCGAATATTTCACTTCCATCACTGGATGATTTTAACACCCGTATACATATTTGCTCAAACAATAGGAAAAGACTTAGGAATTTTACAGTCTAATATTTTGCAGGGGTTTATGCTTGGAGGCATTGTACAGGGGTTAATGTACGAGGATAGCCTCAAATTTATACACCGCAACCACGAATATCATAAAAAAATAAAAGCTTCATCCTACCACGGCTTCCGCTTCCTCAAAAAAATATTCTA
>CAYHUY010000019.1:0-15144 GCA_964360265.1 uncultured Gammaproteobacteria bacterium
CTTCCTATTTTTGAAACTTGAGACTAAACTTGAAGGATTCATAACCGCTTCGATCACAAGTTTTTGAGATATTTTACGTCTGCGCAATTGTTGCCTTGCGTGTTCAGAAAATGTAATCGGCATGAGGCTAATTATAGCAGAATCAAGGTTTAGGTTGGGGGGTCGCCGTAAATTGTAACCGTTGTACCGGGGTTATCATTTGTAGCATGAGTAATATTGCCTTCCGTAACTGGATCTGCCCAGCTATACAATTTAGCCGCGTCCTCCGGTCTTATGTTTACACATCCATGGCTCATGGGATATCCAAAATTATTATGCCAATACGCCCCGTGTAGGCTAAATCCGCGCCCTTTTGAAGCCTCATTATTATAGAAAAACATAACATAAGGGACGTTGGGTAAATTATAGTAATCATTACCACTTCCTCCGGACATGCGGGTATATCTTAGTTTTACCCATATTTTATACTCACCGGTCGGGGTCCTTCCCCACTTGCCTGTTGAGACCGGAAAATCAAACATTTTTTTATCACCTTCATATGCGTACAGTCTTTGGTTTGAAAGATCAACGGAGATGTGCTTTGGTGCTGAAGTTTCACCCAGGACTTGTTTTGGAACAGGAAGTTGAGCAAGATCCTTAGAGAGCAAAGAAACCTTCCTACCCATAAAAACACCTTCTTGGTTAGATTCGAATTTGCCCGACAAATCCTTAATGCAGGAAATTGAATTTGCACAAGGTTGAGGCCAATTAGCCACGATAAATGCAAGAGATACGGCTAATATCGATATTATTACGATATGCACGAATAGCCTCTTTTTTAGGCCAGATTTGGAGGTCTTTTTGCTTCTTGCCATATAATAATAGTAGGATACAAGTAAGAAAAAGTAAACATCATATTCCACCTCACGTCAACTTGACATCTAGTCCTATAGTATGATACAATTCCAGCTCACCCCGTTAGAAGCTTGAGAAAAATAATTTCCATTTTTTGAATTTATTTTTCTGAGGCGTCATGTATTCGGCGCTTCTAAACGGGGTTTTATTATGATAAACGCTATCATTTCTTTTCTATTTTTACCCTTTTTTCTTACGGGGCAACCGGTAGTGGCAAATACTCTCAAACCTCTTGCTTCGCCAGGTTCTGGACAGTACCTTGCTTCGCGCGAGTTCTCGCTTGAGAAAAGATATGACAATTCGTTTGTTAATGAAGTATTTAAGGATAACATCTTGCTCACTATAAAATACCTTTCAGGAGAAGAAATTGACCCCAGAAAAGTTGATTTTGAAAAAAATCGCAAACCTTTCGAATATAAATTTGTTCTTAAATCCGGAGAAACGTTTGCCTTCCATGATGACGTTTTGCCAGAACTTGAGGGAAAAATCACAAAAACCACAAACGCACATTTTAATGCTCGGGATGGATTTAAGTCAGACGGCTTCTTAATGGGAGACGGGGTTTGTCATTTAGCCTCCCTACTCTATTGGGTCGCACGCGACGCAGGTCTTGAAACAAAGACGCGCGTAAACCATAACTTTGCGAATATTCCTGAAGTTCCAAAAGAATATGGGGTATCTATTTACGCTACCCCCGGAAAACAATATTCTGATCAATTGCAAAATTTGTATATTACGAACAATAAAAATCGCGAAATCGCTTTCGAATTTAACTACGATGGTCAAAATCTAAAGATTACTGCAATCTAAACTTTTAGCGGCTGGCAAGTTGGATTATCGTCTTGCTTGGGACTTCAAACCAGTAAGAAGACCCATTTGTAAACATATGAAGTAGGGTTTCTGAATCCCATCCTGTTATACCGCTTAAAATGTACCCTGTGTTACGAGCAGCAAACAAAGGCGCGACATCGATGTATCGTTCTTCATCTGAAAAGACTTCTCCCGACGCATTAAATACAAAATACGAAAATGAATCTGCTCCGCTTTGTTTCAAAAACAAGTACTTATTATCAGGAGACCAAGCATTAGGAGATATTTGTATTGCAAAACTTGTGGGAAGCGTCTTTTCAAAAATCAGCTTGCGGTCGTTTGTGGAAATTTGCGAAACGAAAAAGGAGTATTTTGAAACTTCACCTTCCGTTACCTTTTCCATAATAAGATTCATTCCCCCATCAGGAGAATGAACTTCAATTGTCTCAATTATGGGTGTTTCCAAAATCTCAGATTGTATAGAAACGGTATCGGAAGGTTTATATTGGACTGGGGAGGGAACGGGATTTTGCCGCAAGATAAGCGTCAGGAATAGGATCGCCGCAAGAATTAAGGCTGCGCCAAAAATAACTACCTGTTTTGCAGAAAACGCCATCCTATTTAGGATAAAAGGAATAAAAAAAGAAGTCAACCCCGATTTCTGTTATAATTTTTAAATGGAGATTTTTGACGCCTTAGTTCATTTTGATGCGTACCTTGCCAACATTATAGAGATCTTTGGACCACTGACTTACATTGTTTTATTTCTTATCATATTTGCCGAAACAGGACTTGTCATCACCCCCTTTCTCCCCGGAGATTCACTTCTTTTTGTTGTAGGTACTCTTGCCGGTGGAAACTTGCTGAATATTTGGGTTGTATATATAACGCTTCTGGCCGCCGCAATTCTTGGCGATACGGTAAATTACTGGGTAGGAAATCTCATTGGCCCCCGTGTGTTTTCTTCTGAGAATTCCCGCTTTTTAAAAAGAGAGCATCTTGAGAAAACGCGAGATTTCTATGAAAAACATGGTGGAAAAACCATAATTCTTGCGCGCTTTATTCCTATCATACGCACCTTTGCCCCTTTTGTTGCGGGAGTAGGCAAAATGCGATATCAAACGTTTCTTCTTTATAACATCGTTGGCGCATTCATATGGGTAAGTGGCATTACATTCGCAGGATACTTTTTTGGGGGACTTCCTATAGTGAAAAACAATTTTGAGTATGCAGTTGTTGGAATTATCATTATTTCATTGATTCCTGTATTTATTGAATATGTTAAACACAAACACAAAACAAGAAAACAAAAAGTAGCAACATCATATAAAAAACTTCAAGAGACATTCAAAAAAGAACACCTCTGAGGCCGGAAAACCTGTTTGTGTTAAACTAAATCTTACAAGATGGAGGCTTATTTTCTTCTTACTGCTCTGAGGCTTTTGGTTCCCCTAACGATTCTTAGGTGGCCGATTTTAGGACTGTTTGCTTCCATGTATTTAGATCTTCAAGACTTCAATTATTTTACGATTCGAAGCGACCAAGACATGACAACCTATCAAACATGGGACAAGATCATGGATATTTATTATCTTTCGATTGCATTTTATACGTCTTTATCGTGGAAAGAAGCCCTGGTAAAAAAGCTAAGTATCTTTTTCTATTCCTTAAGGGCGCTTGGGGTCATTGTTCTGTTTTTTGTCCATGCCCGCGAATTACTGCTGCTCTTTCCTAATGTCTTTGAAAACTTTTTTCTCTTTTATCTCCTTTTTAAAAGATTCACGAACAGCGCCAAACTATTTACAACCATTCCGATAACAACCATAATAATTGCGAGTATCGTTATTCCAAAGATCATAGCCGAATACTATCTGCATATTCTACTCTCACCCTCAATATTTAACCTCCCACGAACAGTTATTACCAAAGCTTTCCCAACAACCATAGAAGACCTGGTTATTTATTCCTTATACATAGGCCCAACAATTGGTGTTTTGATTTGGCGAGTTGTCGTTGTCAGAACATCCGTTGCAAGCTAGGATTTATTTCTGCCTTTTTGCCAGGGTGCTCTTTTTAGAATAGAACCGTAAACATCATCTTCGATTGAGATTTTTAATTCGTCAAGTTCTTTTTTTGTCGGATTTCGATCTTGAAATTCCACAAAAGGGATGTCTGTGATTATTGATAACGGTGTTTGCTCTGCCCCCTCCCCCATAACAAGCGCAGCGGAGGAAGCTAAACCATCCACAATTGAAACCTTAGTCACCCTTAATTTTCGACCGAATAAATCAGGTGTTCCAATAAGATCGGCAAGTGCCTTGAATCCACTATGAGAAATTGGGAGGCCTGTTACTCCCCACCGCAGCGGTGTTGTTTTACTATCAGTTATTATCACTCCGACTTTTTTTAAATTAAATCTTTTGGTTAAATATTCACGAATTTCGTTTGCGGTTTTTTGAGGATCTCTGGGCCAAAAAACATAATATCCCCCGGTATTTGATTCATCTATCCCAGCAGAAACCGCAAGCATACTATTCTTTATTGTCAAAAAGAGATTATACCTATTCTCTTCTTTCGGTAAATATAAGTCTGCCTCGTCTTTTACTAATTGATCCTTGTCCGAATTTTCTACTGGCACTACTCTTCCCTCGCAAATTGAAACAACCTTTGAAGTAATCGATAAAATCGATTCATCCGAAAAATTCGTAACGCATTTATCCAGCAATTCGAATAAGCCAATTGATCCGGGAGTAACTTTTTCTGTTTTTATTGCTAAAACTTTCATTTAATTACCTTATATTTTAATAAAATTGTACCTTTTTTATTTAGCTTCTTAACACTTTCAAGCTTTAATTTTGTTTCAAAATCACCCTCCGCGAATAAATTCTTCCCCTCTCCAAACACAACCGGTTCGATAGTTAAATAAATCTTATCAACCAAACCCTCTTTCATGAATGACGAATAAACTTTTCCGCCGCCAACCAACAACATTTTGGGATGATCGATCATTCGATCATATAGTTGCCTTGGGGTTTCGGAAGTAAATTCGAGTTGTCCCTTGATTTGTTCGTTTTTATATTTTTTGGGATCATTTGTCAAAACAACTCTTAATTTCTTCGATTCAAGTTTAATTTTATCGCGAACGGCATCATAAGTACCAGAGCCCATGACTAGCAGTTTGCTTCTGGTTATTTTCGAAAAGAAGAAATTTTGATCTTCTTTTGAAGTCCATTTGTAGATATCAGGATCGTCTCCCCGAGTTAATTTTCCATTTGCCGAAACAACCGCAACCATTGTAATTTTCATAGCATTAAGCCTTTTTAAGCCAGCGAACCCCGAGGTATACCAGAGGCGTTTCGATAATTGATATAGAAGATTTCAAAAGCCAATAGGGGATGACGAGGCTTGTCAAAAAAATAAAATTCGAATTAAAATCGCGGTCAAAAGCATAAAATGCCAATGTCATAAAAACAGCCGTATCAACAAATTGGGATGTAAAGTTGGAAATATTATTTCTTAGCCACAGCCTACCTTTTCCAAAAGCTTGCCGAACTCGAACAAAAACTATCACGTCTAAAAATTCGGCTATTGCAAAAGCCGTTAAAGAGGCGGCGGCGATTCTGGCCGACAAACCAAAGATCGCATCATATGCTTTTTCACTTGCTGCAAAACGAGTGGAGGGAGGAAGATTAACAAAAGACACTGAAACTAAAAGAATTAATGCGATAACTATTAAACCGGATCTTATAACGCTTCTTGTTCGCTCCCGTCCGTAAACCTCAGTTATGACATCATTAATTGTAAAAATTAATGGGATTACAAAAATTGCAACCGAGGCGTTTAGTTGATAGCCAGAGATGCGGGCTAAGGGGAAAGTTTTGCCGCCCATTAATTCTGCAACCGCTATGCAAAAAATATAGATTGCGACGAGCAAGTCAAATTTCTGGATTTTGAACATATGAAGCATTTTAACACAACATATTATCATGCGCCCGGAAAGGCGCAATTATAAAGGGTTTTTGAGTTAACGTTACTTTCCTTTTGTGGTAAGTTTAAGATACGCAACAACCAATGCCACTACCCCAACAATAATTTCAACGATGCTTGCAACGGATGCTCCAAGAACCGAAACTAAAAGGTTTGTCCCCATGAGTCCCTCGTATCCCCAAAGTAATCCTCCAACAATAAGAACCCAAATCATAACCGGTTTATACTCTTTCATTTATAAACTCACCTCCGATCGTTTATATGATAAGAATAGTTTAGAGGTATTTTTGATTACTTGTCAACCCCTCGACTAGCTCGGGGCAAGGAGGCCTATATTAAACAGTCATACAGCTACAAGGTCTTTTTCAGCGCGATTTAGAAGAACTGCGTTGGTCGCAACTATAATTGATGAGATACTCATCAGGAGTGCTGAAATTTCCGGACGAAGAGATATTTGAAAACTTGGATATAAAACTCCTGCTGCGACTGGTATTGCAAGCAAATTGTAAATTGAAGCCCAGAAAAGATTCTGCTTCATTTTTGTAACCGTTGCCTTTGATAATCGAATCGCCCGCAAAACATCCGCCGGATCTGATTTCATTAAAACTACATTTGCCGTTTCTATTGCAACATCAGTCCCCGCTCCAATCGCAATACCAATATCTGCCTGCGCTAAGGCTGGCGCATCATTGACACCATCTCCTACCATCGCGACAAACTTCCCTTCTTCCTGAAGTTTTTTAACATATCTTGCTTTATCCTCCGGAAGAACCTCTGCGAAAATCCTTTCGATTCCAATTTTCTTTGCAATTGCCTCGGCCGTTTTTTTGTTATCTCCCGTAATCATTGCAACCTCAAGTCCCAGCTGCTTCATCTGTTCGATCGCCTTTTTAGCTGTTGGCTTGATAGGATCTTGCGCTCCCACTACTCCTGCAATGTTCCCATCGACAGCTAAAATCATTATTGTTTTTCCTTCCGAGAGCAGTTTGTCGATTTCTTTTTGAATGGCCGTTACGTCAACTTTTCTATCGTTCATGAGTTTTAGAGTACCTACCAAAACATGTTTTCCGGAAACTTCCGCCTCAACTCCATGGCCCGCAATATTTTTAAATTTCTCCACATTGCTCAGAAAAAGTTTTTCTCTCTCCGCTTTTTCAAGAACAGCGGCACTTAGTGGATGACTCGATCCTTTTTCAACAACGGCCATAAACCAGATGACTTTTTTTTCATTTGATAATTTTTTATTCATTGGAAATTGGAAATTGGAAATTGGAAATTCCATTATGGATTTGGTGTCCGTAATGGCTGGTTTCCCTTCAGTCAATGTTCCCGTCTTATCCAAAACAACCGCCTGAATTTTTGAAACCTGTTCTAAGGTTGGCGCGTCTTTAATTAAAATATTGTGCCTTGCGCCAAGTCCTGTTCCAACCGCAACAGCAGTGGGCGTGGCAAGACCCAAAGCATCGGGACACGCAATGACAACTGTTGAAATGGCAAAAGTCAAAGCAAACAAAAGAGATTCGCCCATAATAAAAAACCAGACAGAAAAAGTCAGCAAGCCGCCACCAACCGCTACGATAACTAAGTATTTTGCAAACCTATCTGCAATCTTTTGCCCCGGAGCTTTTGAATTTTGAGCAGTCTCAACAAGCTTTACGATCTGGGATAACGCAGTATCTTCACCTACTTTTGTCGCGCGAAAAGTAATCGAACCCGATTGATTTATCGAACCCCCAATAATTTGGTCTCCTTTTTGTTTTGAAACCGGAATTGATTCGCCTGTCACCAAAGATTCATCAATCGACGTTTCCCCCTCAAGTATCTCTCCATCAACCGGCACTTTGTCTCCCGGTTTTAATACTAGAATATCTCCGACTTGTACCTCCGAAGTTGGAGCAAGCACTTCTTTTCCGTCTCGAATAATTCTTGCTTGCGGGGGAACGAGATTAAATAATGCCTGCAGGGCATCAGTTGTTCCTCGCCTGGATTTCATTTCCATCCAATGCCCAAATAATACAAAAGTTGTAAGCATAGCGGCGGCTTCATAAAAAGACTCATCTGACCCCATCAAGGTTAAAATAATGCTAAATATATAGGCAGCGGTTATTCCTACCGCGATTAAAACAGCCATATTTAATGTCTTTTTCTGTAATGCTTTGTAGCTTGAATATAAAAATATCCAACCGGAATAAAAATAAACGGGCGTGGTTAAGATAAACATAATCCATGAAGCTGGAATTGGTTCGGACAGTCGTAGACCGAATATATTCGCACCTAATGGTGAATAGGCAATGACTGGAATTGTTAAAATTAATGAAACAAAGAATTTATTTCTTATATCAAGCTCCATTAAACGCGCCATCTCTCGCCCGGCCAAACCTCCATGCTCCATTCCCATAGTCATCGTCATAGACATTCGAAACTTTTTCCAAAAACTTATCTCAGAAACCGGCTCCATTACATGTTCACCATGTTTCATTTCCGAACTATGTTCGTGTCCTTCGCTTTGAGCTTTTAACTTTGAACCTTGAACTAATTCCATCCCGCACTTTGGACACCTTCCGGGCTTGTCGGATCTCACGTCGCCGTGCATGGGACATGTGTAGGTTTTATTCATATCTGATTTCGATTTTGTCGCCATCTTTCATTTGATATCTTTCGAATTCTTGATTTTCTTTGCCGTTCACAAACATTTTTACTATACCTTCAGAGTCATTTTTGTATTCGAAAATTTGGTCGCGTGAAAATTCCTTGCCCCAAATCTTAAAAAACCTACCGACCCCTGTTTCATCGCGCGCCACGAATCCTGACATTTCCATATGTAGTACACCGTCTTTTGCATCCTCCTCATGAGTATGTATCTCCTGATGTACTGCTCCAAGCCCTATATCCGCCGGGATTTCTTGCTTCTCACCTTTTATATGGATCTCGAGTTTTGAATGCCAATGTAAGCCATTTCTTGAAACAATTTGATCGGATGGAATCGGAACTTCTCGAGATTGTTGGTTCGAAAACAAAAAAATTCCGCCAATAAGAACTACGAGCGTTAAAGCTCCAATACCCCCAATTATTTTTGTCTCCGTATTAAGATTACCCATGATTTATATGATCTCCAACTATCTTTTTATTTCGCAACTTTCCTTTTCATAAGATTTTAACTGCATGTAAAGCGTTGTTCCTAAAATTGCCGCAGATATGAAAGACAATTCTAGGCCTCTCAGGGGAAGATATAATATGCTCCCAGATATCCCCATCATGGCAAAAATCGGCAATCCGCAGGATGCGCACCCGGATGTTGCAAGCCCAAAGAATGAGCTTCCTCCCACCAAAGCATGTAAACCGCTTAATCGCATCATTGATAGTCTTTGAATAATCAATGCAATATTTAACCCCGAAAGCATTGACGTAGCAAGAAGAACCAAAATATTAATTGTCGTCATAGAATTAAACATTCCAATCACCATACTTGTTAATATAATGGCTCTATAGGAAAATGTATGATTTGAGACTACCGCGTCCTTGACCAAAGAATAATTCATTGAATAAGAAATAACCAATAAGTAAACCACGGCAACAATCACTGCCGGGAAAATAATTTTCCACGAAATAATAGTTCTTATCATTTCAATTCCCCCTATATTACTTTGAATAAGCTCATCATCCCTGCTTCCATGTGCTCCGGAATGTGGCAATGAATTAGCCACGTTCCCGGGTTTTCCATATCAACTAACAATTCTATTTTATCTCCGTTTTGAACAAGAACAGTGTCCTTCCATGCTAAATTCGAAGTTGGCGCACCGTTTGTTGCGGTAACCAGAAATCTTTGCCCATGAATATGAATTGGATGCTGCATTGGATGGCCAGAATCAGGGTCATTAAATAACTTAATCTTGACCTTATCGCCTTTCTTAAATTTCCATTCAATGTCCATGTTTTCTTTTTTTGTTGCGTCATCAACAAGTTTCCATTTTAAAGTCTTGTTTGTCGCCATCGCGTTCATCATACCCATTGTGTTCTCCCAATCAATTTTATCATCCTCCGAGTCCCCCATCATATTACCGCCCATTATAGCTCCGTCCGGCATCATATGACTTCCCGAACCGCTACCCATCATGTTACCCATCATGTCGATAGTTAAATTGAGTGTTTTGTCGGGAGCTTTTGAAAAAAGCGGACGAAGAGGCGAAAGAGAATTTATAAAATCCTGATTTATTCTGGGAATTAAAAGATATGAAACGGTTACTGGGCGAGGCTCAACGGAAATAGAACCCATTGTATAAGTTTTTTGCGGAGTTTTGTTTAGAATTTGATATTCGCCTGAATTCTCGAACCATATCTCAACTATTGCCCTTTCTGATGGCCCAAGGATTATGGAGTCAACCCACTCTTCCCGCTCGTATTTCCCGTTATCCCCTCCGGTCAAGCGCATTTGAGCAGAGGGAATTGAAAAATTAAAAACGCGGGTATTGGCGGCATTTGTAATATAAAAACGAACTCTCTCACCTTGCTTTATGCTTAGTTTGAAATCATCGCGGGCGTTAACTAGCATTACATTTCCAAACCTCCCCATTAAAGCATGGTCCACTGTTGACTTACTAAATGGAGCAATTTGTCCGTTTGTTATAAGAATGTCGTCAAGAAACAAAAACTCTTCTCGGTCAACCTCTGCCCAGTAGTCTCTTTCGCGAGGAGTTACAATGAAGTTTCCGTACAACCCCAATTCCTGCGCATAGTCTTCTCGGACGTGAGGATGATACCAGTAGATACCTGCGTCGGGAAATTTTAATTTATACACGAATGATCTGCCTGGTTTTATTACTTCTTGCGTAATATCAGGAACCCCATCGAATTTATTTTCGACCCTAACCCCATGGGAATGAATTGTCGTTTCTACATCAGTTTCGTTCTTAAAATTAATAGTAATCTCGGCACCCTGTTGCACACGAATTATGGGCCCCGGAATTGAACCATTGTAGGAAAGCATCTTAACTTCCTGACCAGCAATTTTTTTTCGAACAATTCCTGCAGAAAGATCATAGACATCTCCATTTTTGAGACTAATTATCTTTGGAGAAGAAACCGGTGATCCTTGCGCGGCTGTTGAAAAATTACCAGCTTTGGAACCTAAACGCGATGCCTTATCATTTATGTAAACAGGAAGTCCAACAATAACGGCAAAAACGATAATAACTATTATTACAAGATTTTTGTTCATGTCCGTTTTTTAAATACCTCCATGATTTCTGCGATTGCCTCGTCCTTTTTTCCTTTTGCGATAGAATCTGCAACGCAACCTTTGAGGTGGTTCTCTAAAATTACGTGCCCTGTTTCCCTAAGGCCACTTTCAACTGCATTCATCTGATGAAGAACATCTATGCAGTAAGCATCGTCTCCTACCATTTTTATTATCTTCTCAAGATGCCCCTTGGAAATTTTCAACCTGTGAAGAATCCTTTTTTGTGTCTCGTCTGGCTTGTGTGTATTCATAAATCCCAGGTAAAATTCCTTTCAGCACCTCCAATGCTACCTATTATAAGTTTTATTGACTTTGGCTTTTGGGCAATTCCCTCAAATCGCAATATCCCGCTCCTGTGATGGCCTCCCGATCCGTCTCCCTTCCATAAGGTAGGTTTGTACTCGCTACCCCTATCGCCGATTAATTTTGAAACGGCAGCCATATCCTGGTTCAATTCCACAGAATGAGTAATCATGGAAATCTCAAACTCAAAACCTTTTTCCTCAAGACTTTTCGGGGTTACTTCAAAGGTAACTTCTCCTGATGAATCCGTCTTTGTTTCAAATATTTGCGTTTCAGTTTCTTTTGTTGGAGTAGGACTCGCTCGTCTCAGTCTATTATTTTTATTTGAGACCGAAAAGATGATCGGAAAAACCAGTAATAAAACAAAAAATCCGAATAAAAAAAACAGATTTTTCATTTTGCCGCAGCCTTTCTTACCCTATTGCTAATAAATAGTATGCCTATAATGTTTAAGCCAATTGCTACCCAAAAAAATTCTACTTGGTATTGCGTAATTAAGCCTGCAAGTGCGCCTATTCCAATAATCGGAAGGATATTTACAAGATAATGGGAACAGCAAGAAATCATGGCGGCCGTTGATGTTCCCCCTGTTACGGCAACCATTTTTGTCGAACCCGTATTGTTTTTAATTCTTTCTCGAAGATAAGCATAAAGACCAACCTGGATACCAAATCCTAGAGAAAGAGCTACAATAAAATACCAGAAAGACCTAAACTGATCTTGCGCATACGACCACCCGGAAATTAAAGTTACTACCGAAAAATAAACGGCGAGTAAACTTACCCCGCTTAAAATTCCCACAACTATTGGCTGAATCTTATTCATTTTGCGTTTTTCTTATGATGCGATAAATTATTAAAATAACGATTAACAAGAACGCAAAATTAAGCAATAAATTATTCCCTATATATTGATTCACAATCCCTCCGGCGTCCTCTATAATTCTTGTAAAATCTCGGGTCTTCTCCATTGAAAGATTACCGGTAGCTGTAAAAATTAAAGTAGTCAAACCCGTTAAGAAGAAAATAAGCGCAGCGATAAGATTGCTTAAAATAACTGTAAACTTCTTGCCAAAAACCTTAAAATCAAAGATTTTCTTTTTAAGTACAATAAGCTTATTAACTCTGTTAGATAGAAAAAGTGAAATAATAAGAAGGGGCGTAATCATTCCTAAAACATACATGATTCCAATAAGGGTAGCGCCAAAAAAACTGGGCGAGATCAAAACGAATGCCAGTATTCCAACAAGAACAGGAGCGCAACAGGCGCTAGCTATTCCAGAGAATATTCCAAGAACAAAGATTGATAGAGGATCTGATTTCCCTTGTGCCCTGCTCCCAACGTTTACCATAAAAGGAAGTTTTATTCCCAAAAAAGTGACAGTTGCAACGACAATAAGGACCAGCCCCCCAACAATATAAAGCAGATTGTGGTATCTAAATAGAAGTTTTGAAATAATTGCAACGCCTAATACCGCCGGAAGCAAAGTAACCGCAATCCCAAGGCCGAAGATTAATGTCATAAGAAGAATTTTTTCTTTCTCTTTAAAAACGCTGCCGAGGTAAGCAGGCAGTAAAAACGTGATGCAACAAGGTGCAAAGAGGGCTACCATTCCGGCGACAAAGGAAGCAATAAGTGATATTTGAAATATGCTTTCCATAATAATTATGGGCTTTTGTTTTTATTTTTAACTACAGTTGCCGCGATTGAAGCTTCGACTCTTGGAAAATTATCACTTGTTGTGTCAATATAAATTGTTTTTATAACTTCACCTAAATCCGTGTCGTCTTTATGGACAGCAGGATTAAAGCTTACCAAAACTTCAACTTCCTCATATGGTTTAAGATTTTTCTTAACCGTAATCGCAGATGTGCAAGAACAGGAAGTTGAAATTTTTTTGATAACGATTTCTTCTTTAGTATTATTGATTAGTTTAAAAGAGGTCTTTGCAATATCTCCGTAAACTACTTCACCCAAATTTTTTGTAACAGGACTTATGTAAATTCCGTAATGGGATTCGTAATACGCATTTAACCCTCCTTCAAGGTTATAAACTCGCGTGTATCCTGCTTGCGAAAGAGCGTTGGAAGCTTCACTACTCATTCTCCCGGACTTGCAGTAAATTATAATTTCGGCATTTTTGTCTTTTGGAAACTTATTTAGATTTTCTTTTATTTTATTATAAGGAATAACCAAATCCGTTCCCTCAAGATGCTTTTGCAAGGGCGTGTGTACGTCAACCAAAAAAGCATTGCGGATTGCCAAAATCTTATCAAGCTCTTGCGGAGAAATGTCTTTAAAAGACGCTGTTTTTGTGCTTTTTTGAACGGGATTTTTAAAATTAAAATAACCCAAAAGCCCAACAAACAGCAATACTAAAACTATTAAAAGGAAGATCGGATTTTTCATTATGCTCCGCAGCTTCCGGCACCTTGGAGCACCGGCCAGGCAACCTCCCCAATCTGTCTTTTAATTGTCTGGTAACCCATTGCGCTTGAAAACGTTTTTGAAAGAATTTTTGACGGATCAACAGATGAATAATTTATCCCATTTTTTTCAAAATGGTATGCAATATCAAGGTAGGTTTGCGGGAACCAGTAGGAATTAAAAGTAAGCAAGTCCCTGTAGATTTCTTTTGGGGATTTTCCCTGCGACACCAAAAGCTCGATAATTGCCAGAGCTGCCATGCCGTGGTTGCAGTCGGGAAAGGATGTTGGATTACCGCAACAGGGACGGTAAACTCCGTCTGCTATCTCCTTTACTCGCTTTTGCTGCTCTTGTGAAAGCGGGACATAGGAAAATTTATTATAAAGACTCATTGCTTCCTGTTTCCCCAAAGTCCATCCTCCGGTTGACGCGAAATTTGCTGTATTTCCTCCCTCTATCATGGATCCTCCTTCAAGAATCGGATTTTTATTGGCAAGTCCTAACCCCCAAAACAAATCTACCCAAAACTGAGCCGTTGTCTCGTCTACAATTATCTCTTTTTGTTTTGACCCATCAAGATATTTTTTAAATTGTGGCGGGATCTCGTCTTTCCCAAAAATGGCGTTTGCCAATTTTTTCTCATCTATTACCCCATCTTCAATCATTTTCTTCCCAAGATCAGACCATTTTATTTTTACTTTGTATCCTTTTTGGGGAAGCACTTTTGCCTGAATTTTTGAAAGATTAATACCCTGCTCTGCTATAACCGTCCCTTCCCCAACATTTACCTGAAGCACCAATTTATTAAAAGCAAAAGAGGAAAGCGCTCCTAAGCAATATGAAGCGAGAATTACAACAAGAAGAACAAAAGAAGAAAACTTTCTCTTTTTAAGAGGCTTAATAAACTTGAACAATCTGGAGAGTTTTTTTGTTTTCATTTAACTACCACCGCGCTGAAGGAAAACTCAATATAGGGGTTTTGAGGATCGTTTGTCTCAAAACTGACGAGCCGAGATATCGGTCCAATTCCTTGTGGACCATGCGCGGTAGGATCAAAAACCGTTACCACCTCGGCCTCCTCTTTTGGTTTTAAAACCCCTTTCCAGTCGGAAGCAGACGTGTGCCCTTTCATTCCAAAAGATGGGCTTTTCTCTTCTCCTTTTTTAAGATAGGCCTGCGTGCACATGCAAGACGTTGAAAGATTTGCCACAGTTAAATCTTTATAGCCGTTATTTTTTATAGGAAATGCGTGGATTGCTTTGCCTCCGTCGTATTTAATATCTTTAAAATCGAAGTCCTTGTGAAAGGTCTGAATTTGGGCGCCTGCTGTTTTTTCAACCGTTGCAGGACCCCCTGAATTTGATAACAAAAATACCCCGCCAAATAAAACTACGACTGTAAGAAGAGAAATTATTACTAAAAGCTTCTTATCCATATCCCCCCGTAGGGGATAGGATACGACACTTCATGATCAAAGTCAAGACTCT
>CAYHUY010000020.1:0-15089 GCA_964360265.1 uncultured Gammaproteobacteria bacterium
GCTAAAGTTACACAATTGATTGCCTCGGTGGAATCGGCAGTAGTGACTATATTAGTATCATCATTATTTGGGTGGATTGTTGCCTGAGTTCTATGAGCGTTGTAGTCAGCTTTGATTTCGTTAGCTAGGGTTACGGCGGTGGCTTCGGTTGTGGCATCAGCAGAAGCCACTACGTTGGTGCCATCAGCATTACTATGGAAGGTTGTGGATACACGATGGGCGTTGTAATCGGCTTTTATTTCATTGAGTAGCGTGTAAAGTGTAGCTAGGCTGTTTGCGTCAGCAGAAGCCACTACGTTGGTCGTGTCACTCGCCACGTGGATGGCTACGGTGTTGGTAGCAGCAACTACATTGGTTGTGTCATCCGCTACATGGACATCATCAAATGTGGAGGGCACAATAACTTTTCCCACCTCTGTTGTCGTTCCAGCCGTGAAAAACCGCACAACAAAATTTACTGGCCTTGCATTTATTGTTGAAAATGGACTGAGAACACCTGTGAGTTGAGCTCCCCAGGGTGGTGATCCCCTGCTTTTTAATCTTTTTATAGACATATTAACTTATTTCAAAAGCTGTAATATGAAGTGTTGCCTGCGATGCCACCGAAGCTATTGCCCTGATCAAACCCGATGGTTCAACATAAATATCACCTAAAAGTTCCGTAATACTAAAAGAATCGCCTGACGCTAAAGTTTGGTCTTTTACAATGATATTGTCATCACCCGCCGTACCTGCGTTAGGAACTTTATAAATGGTGAAAGTAATAGCTGTAGTGGTGTCATTGGCAACTGTCATTTCAACGATTTTGGCAAACCCGCCTGCTGTTGCAGGTGCTGTATAATAAGTAGTTGTTGCGGCAGCAATTTGTACCGCATCGACTACGTTTGTTGCTATGTTTGTAAAGACTGCCATAAGCTAATTACACTCCTTATTTCCTAGATAGTTATATCTTGCTCTACCCGTAGTTACTACCGCTTGAGCAGCAGTAGTTGGTAAAGGCCCGTTAAAAATTTGAAAAATCATAATAAAATTTTACCCCTTTTTTTAGTTGATATCAAGCGATCCACTTTTTATTCGCCCCAAGTATTATTTTTAGCCCTTTTTCAAGGTCAACTTTGGGCTTCCATCCCAAATACTCCCGCGCTTTCTCTGAAGATGATAATGTTGCTTTTGATTCAACTACCTGCGGTCCATGAACAGGTTTTATATTTTTGCCCATGAGTCGATTGATCATTTGAGCTACGTCATTTACTGAAATACTTTTCCCAAAACCGATATTAAAAACCTCACCTGAAATATAAGACTTAGCCGCAAGTATGGTTGCCTCAATAGCATCGGATACATAGGTGAAGTCGCGGACTTGGCGGCCATCTCCGTTAATTGTTGGAGCAATATCTTGATATATGAGTTTAATAAATTTAGGAATTAAAAGAGCATATTGGCCCTCCGGGTTCATCCTTGGTCCATAAACACTAAAGTACCTAAGACTAATTGTCGGAAGTCCCCAAACGCGCGCGAACATTTGGCAATATTTTTCGCCAACCAGTTTTTGCAATGAATACGGTACTAGCGGAGCGGGCTGCATGCTCTCTTTGAAAGGAAGGCGGTTTTGATTGCCGTAGACTGATGAACTTGAAGCAAAAATGAATTTTTTGATCTTATGTTTTTTGGCCAAAAGAAGAAGCTTTAATGTACCATCTATATTTACTCTATTCGATTGCCATGGCTGATCCAAGGATCTTTGGAGGCGGGGAATTGCCGCCAGATGGAAAATTACTTCATTCTCCGCGATATGTTTTGAAATATTACCTAAGATCGAAGCCTGAACCTTTAGCAAGTTTTTATGTTCTGGCAGATTTTCCCACTTGCCTTCTGAAAGATCGTCTATAACCGTGACACGGGCGCCTTCTGCGAGTAAGCGCTCGACGAGATGAGAACCAATGAACCCCGCACCTCCCGTTACTAAGCAATTTTTAAATATCATATACCACGTCTTTCTCAAGCAAAACTCCGACTAGCTCTGATTCTGCTTGTTCTGTATGTGATGAGGTTGACTTGTCCGCCGAAGCCTTGGCGGAGGCGGGCCCGTTTTCTTGCGGCGCTCCATTCTGTTTTTCGGCAGGCCTTGATTCAACCGGCCCGCCTTGCCCGCCGTCAGGCGAGGCAGGGACTGGTTCGATCTCCGCGCTTTTTACCTCGGAATCAGATCCTTTAAACTCGAATTTATTTGCTTTAAGTTTTTGAAGGTCTTCATCAGTCCACCCTTTAACCGGCCAGAATTTCTCAACGAGCCAGGCGAGCGGGCGGACTTGTTTATCCCAATTGTTGTTAAAAAAGAGATTGCGCGCATATTTTTTGGCTTTTTCCTGGTCTTTTCCTGAGATGGGGTAGGGGAAGCCGAAATCTCCGCCTTGAGTCCTGAACATATGGGCGTACCAGGTTTTGTGATTGACTAGGACGGCTCCACCCGAAAGCCAGGTTTTGGTTGCTACTTCAATGCCTTGACTGCCCCAGCTGCCGAAATTCTCATCACAGATATTAAGACCCCAATATTTTTCCCGCGTTAACATCCAGCAAGAACCCTGCAAAGACATTGTTTCTGTCAGCCCTTTCTCTTTTTTGTCGCGCTCGTACTTGGGTCTATGCTTCCAATCCTCAAAATATTGAAAGTGTGGGGTTGAGTCAAAACAATAAGAAGTGCTTTGGGGGTTATGCTTCCCAATCCAAATCATTTTTCTTCTGATGTTATCGGTTTTTCCGCACTGCTCGCATTTTTGAGGGGTCGGACCCTGATATTTTTTCCATCCGCAATGGTAGCATTTCCAGTCAAAAGCCCAGAGATTGCGCATCACGGGAACCATTGTTACGTTATCCCCTGCTGCCTTAAATGCCTCAATCATTTTACGATCAAACCCTTTATCAAATGAACAATGTGCATCACACTTCATCACATATTTGGCGCGGGATAATTTACAGGCAAGATTCGTCGCCGCGCGCTGGCCTACACTTTTGGGAACAAATATTACATTCACTCGCTCGTTTTGAGGAATCGGAGGATCTGCCCAGTCACCATCGAGAACTGCAATAACCTCTGTATCCGCTTCAATATTTGCTAAGATATCCTCTATTGTGCGGGATATGAACATCTCATTACGAGCAGGAATTAAAATACTAAGATCTTTAACCATAATTCAAAAGTCTAATTATCAGTTTTCATTTTTCAATTTACATTGAATTTACAATTTGCAATTCACACTTCAATTTTCAATTTTCATTTATTCAGTGTAGTTGTGATCTTTTGAAATATCATTGTAAGCTCTTGGGCTTCATTCCACAATTTTCGTAGAGATTCTTTGTCTTCTGGATTTGATTGTGATAACATTCTAAGCCAATGCTTTGTTTCTTGTGACTCCTTTTTGCAAAAGTGTATTTTGTTTCTGAAATCTTTTCTGGAGCTTGCTCCATTTGCTTCCATATAGTTCGCTCCTACGCTGGTTGCCGAACGAACCAATTGACTAATCAATGACGTAGAGATAACATCTTTCTTTAGAGATTTACAAAACTTAATAACCGATTCTCCAAATTTAGCCGTTCTTTCTTCTAAATTGTATTTACTGTTAAGATTGCTCATTGTTCATTGATTATTCATTGAAAATTGGTAATTGTTAATTGAAAATTAAGCAGATAGATTGAATAGTTCTTTTAAATTCCATCCCTTTATTTTGTTAAGGGTTATTTCTTGGAAGTTTTCAGGTTTGTGAACAAAACTATCAAGCGTTACTTTTGTTTGAGAAAATGTTTTACCATGGCGGATATCTATAATCGGGTCGGGCGACCTCCAGGTTTCGAAATCATCGTCTGAAAATCCGCCCCGGTCTGCTCTTTTTGTGCCTGGTTCATAACCCCATCTTCTCGCCCACAGAGGTTCCCGTCGCGTGTCTCCCTCAAGCTTCAAATCTTTTATTTTTGCCAACCTCTTCTTGTAATGATCAAGAGCAAATTTGCGGTTAACGCAAAGTGATGATAGCGAAATCAGACGATCATAAGTAATAGCTAGGTTGTCGGGATATTTCCATCTCCAGACATTGGCATTGTAATACCAGACATTATTTCTGGAGGGTGTAAAATCAAAATGGGAGAGAGGATATAAACAATCGTGCTCACAGAAAAACACGTAGTCTGTTGTTTGTGCTTCAAGCGCTGTTGTTATTTGTTTATTCATAGTAATAAATCCCGGCGTTAAACTTAATACTATATTCCTGCCAAAATCAATGGGTTTTAAGGAGACACTTACAATTGGAAGGCCAGCCTTTAAAATAAATTTCTGCGCGAGCGAAAAAATTGGCTCGCGCAATCCATTATCTGTGTAATAGATGATTCCTTTAGACATTCTTTCGAAATTTAAATTCTTTGTTAATAAACATCCAACTCCTGAATTTGTCCCGTTTTTCGCCTTCTTCAGCATGTTTTCTCCCGAGCAGATACCAGTTGCCTATCTTGTACGCCTGTGTATACGCATTGACCACGTAAATAACATGACAGATTCCGGCCTGTGTTCGTGGATTCGTATAGATATAATCGTGGCCTGATATGATTCCGCCAACTTTTACTTTTTTTGACCACTCACAAATGTCCCCGGCTACATATTTGAACTGATGGTTTCCGTCTATATAGACAAAATCAAGACTCCTGTCTGCAAAGCCGGCGGCTGCGTCCATTGAAGTTTTTCTAACAATTGTACAGTTTGGGTATTTTCCCAAGCGCTCTTTTGTCTTCCGATAGATTTGGTCCTCAACTTCCTGTCCGCGATCATCAATATAGTCACTATATGATAGCCATGGATCAATAGAATAAAGCCGTAATCCCGATTTGGCGATTACCTCCGAGAACTCACCTCTTGCGACCCCAATCTCCGCTCCAATCTTAAATCCCATTTCCACAAAAAACTGCGGCAGATCATCACGGGAGCAGTCGGGAATCTCTGCCGGCCTGCCCATTAATTTTAAGCCATCAATCAATTTCATTGTCATTTGATGAACATCCAGCTTCTCCATTTGTCCCTTTTTTCGTCTTCAATTGTTTCTTTGCGTCCTAGTAAATACCAGTTTGATATACCAAATGCGTCGACATACGCCCTGAGTACGTGAGCGACGTGCCAGTGATCGTGTTTTGTACCTGTTTTAGTAAAAAAATAGTCATGACCCGAGACAATTCCGCCGCGTCTCACCTTTTTTGTCCACTCGTATAGATCTTCTGCAATATATCTGAATTCATGATTTGCGTCAATATAGACAAAATCCAAACTCTCATCCTCAAAATCCTCAACTGCTTCCATGGAAGTTTTCCTGATGATTGTGCAATTAGGGTAGGGGGCTAGAACTCTTTTTGTGTGCTCATATTGAAAATCCAACCTTTCCTGGCCGCGGGGATTACTAAACCCCTTATATATCCGCCAGGGATCAATAGCGTACAATTTTAAACCGGCTTTACAAAATTCTTCGGAGAGTTCCCCCTTATAGACCCCAATTTCAGCTCCGACTTTATAACCCATATCCGCAAAAAACCGCGGCAGGTCATCGCGCGAACAGTTTGGAATTTCAAACGGCCTGCCTTTTTGTTTAACTGCATCAATTAGATTCATCCTGCCTCTTTTCCATAGAGATAAAACTCTCTCACTTTAGTGCCTTCCCCCCAATAAGGCAATTTATGAATGGGGGTTCTGTCAGAATGCGTATAGTAGCGCATGCCCCTGTGCGTTTTTATTTGGAAAACGGGATTCTTTGTTTGCCAATGGGAAATCTTGTCAAAAACATCTGCCTTTCCCCAGCGTTCTTTGGGAAAATTCTTTTCCTCCGTGCTCCAAAGCGGGGCTTCCTTAAGCAAATTTTTCAACACCTTTAAATAAAACTTCCTGCCGACTATCTGGGCATGGGTTGCCCCTTCCTCCTTGTAAAAAAAATAGTCCCTGCGATCGGGCATTACATACAAATTGCTGTTACGGTAAGCTATATTACGATATGGAGGGATATATTTAAAATAATCTGGAGGATAAAAACAGTCGGCTTCGGCTGAGATCACAAATTCAGTTTTAGCTTGCTGGCAAGCAATTTGTACTTGACGAAACATGTTAAATCCCGACACTCCAACGTCGCCTACGCAAATGTTAATCCCTAAATCAATTGGTTTTTGCGAAACACTTATTATTTGTAAGCCGCCGGAATTTTTAAGCAAGTTTTCCTGAACTCTCCGCTCAAACCCTGGATCTTCACGATTCGATGTGTAATAGATAATTGTAGTTTTATACTTCTTCATTTAATATTAAGGGTTATACGAATTTTTTTACAATATCTTCAGCCCGACCCCAATAGGGTATATCATAAGCTCTGAGTATCCCCATTCCTTTGCGATGTGTACGGGACAAGCGATCGATACCAAGCTCATGGTCAATGCGCACAACCGATACTTCGGTTGAAAACCAAGAGGTTTTACGTTTGTTTAACCCGAGCTTCTCTTCGATATTCGGTCTTCCGAGCTCCCCGGTAAAATGCGGAGGTGTGCCATCAGGGTATTTATAAAATCTTTCTTCTAAGGCTTCTATTAAGAGACTGCGTGGCGCTATGAGAGTTGAATTGCTAATTCTGTCTTTCCAGAAGTAGGTCGGTATCCTGCTCCATCTGAAGATTCCAAACCTATTCATATTGTAGGCGAAAGTGTCTGCCGGCGGACGGTATTCAAAATGTTCTTTTGGGTATAAGGTATCGTCTTCTGCCACAGCTATGTAATCTGACGTTGCTGTTTTGGCGCCCCGGAGAAGCTGGAAATAAATGTTTGAAATCTTGTAAGGTTCCCTGTCCAGTAAATTTATTCCCCAATCAAGCGGTTCTCTTGAAAGAGTGATAATAGGGGAGTTTCCTGCCGCCTCAATGAGTTTTTCTTTATGATACTCAGCCCATCGTTTAGGGACGCGATTTGCCGTGAGCATAATGATGGTAATATCATTTGGTTCCATTATAATTTATTTTGGATAACGAATAGCATACCGCCTGACCAAATTCTTTGAATTGGCGGAACAAAATAGTCATACCGGCCGGTCATGGCCGTGCCTATCTTTTTAGAATGCCCAACATCTTCAATAATATAGACAACATCCTTTTTGAGTAAGGGCAAAATAGTTGTAGCCAAAAATATCTGGTCGTCCACATGGTGAGAAGCATCGTCAATAACGACATCGATATCAGAACCCGTATTTTCAATTAATCTCATGAGGTCTTCTTTTTTTCTCTCATCACATAAATAAGTTTTTATCCGTTCGTCGGAAAACAAAGTTTCGGGACGGATATCCGCTCCATAAATTTGGGCATTTGGGAAAAAATCGCGCCACATATAAAGAGATGCGCCTCTGTGGTATTGTCGCTTGAGTCCAGGATCATAAGTTGTTTCATTCTGTCCCATACCCCTATAATACCCCACACCCAATTCCAAAACCTTTTTAATAGATTCTCGTCTATCTTTCAGCAATTTGTAATAAAAAGGGGTATAGGAGTGTTTAATCTGAGGACATTTGTCAGTGCCGTATTTATAGGCAATTTTACATAATTCCGTGATATTATTATGCGCCGCACTATTTGATCCCATGGTAATTAAATATTTTTATCAATCTGTCAGACATAAGCGGTATATTTAATTTATTTTTCCCTAAGAATATGTCGAGCGCACGATCTTTCATTAAAATATCCTTATAGTATGGATGAAAATGAACCACTTTTAGCGGTTTCTCAGCTTTAGGATAGTTACGATGTACATATCGAAATGTAAAATTATATGAAACATTTAATTCTTCAAATTTATCTTCCATCCAACCATCATTCATCATATTTTTCATAGTTTTCTCATCAGCTCTGGTTCTGGGAATTAACATACGATTAACCCACTCTTGGAAAATAAGTTGAGCTGTTGAATAAAAGAAAAATCCCCCACATTGCCACTCTGGTTTATATCCATACATACAAAGGGCAAAACTTCTATTTAGTTGGGGCGGATCAAAATATACATTCTGATAAGCATCAAAATCATGATACCAATATAGATTGTCTGGCAACATATTATTTTGTAATAAATAAACAATTACTGGAATTTTATTTGAGGTTGGATCAAATTCGCAGCGTAGATACGGAATTACAATAGATTTTATTTCATTGTATTCATAATCAAAATTAGTAACAAGTATTATGTCCTCTTTCTTCCAACCTAGTTCATAACTATTGTCAATCTGTAGTCTCACGAGTTGCGCAGTTTCTTCATTAAATTTCTTGAGAGGATGTGTAAATATTAATATATTTTTCATAATTAGTCATAACTTATAGAATTTAAGAAATCACGATAACTAGTCTTGACTCCATAAGATTCATCAAATCCATAAGACCTAAATATTATTTTCAACCGCTCATTCATTAATGATTCATTTACCTCATTCTTGCCATGAAAAAATAAGTTCATAGTCGTATCCTGAAGATTTGGATCATTATAAAGGGGATGAAAATGAATAATCTTGAGTGGTTTGTCCGCAATGCGAAAATTATGTCCAATATGCCTCATCCCAAAATTATACCTGATGTTTAACTTTTTATACCTCCTGCTTGTAATTTGATTATTCTTTACCAACAATCTAAATGCTCTCTCATCTCCTAATTTATTTTTAACAATAGTATCTTTCAGTAAGCTAAAAATGTCGCGAGCGCCTGCTTTAAAGAAGATTACTCCAAGATTCCACTTTTCTGCCCATCCATAGTCAGTCATTGCCATATCAGCGCTGCCCAAACCCACCTCCTCTTCGCCTATTGGATCAAGCTGATAAGCGTCGAAATCATGGTAAAAATACAACTCATCTTTTTTTATCAGGCCAAGCCTAAAGAGATTATCTATTATAAAAATATGGCTTGAAACTTTAAAGCCATACTTTCGGTCATCAATGTCACAGTAATTTTCATCCTCAACTCTAATTGATTTAATACCTCGATATTCATAGTCAAAATTAGTTGCCAAAAGGACATCTTCTTTCTTCCAACCGAGATCAAGGCTGTTATCAATTTGAAGTTTAACTAGGATACTTCGTTCCTTGTTGAATTTCTTATATGGATTTACATTAGCCAATATTATTTTCATCCCGATAGTGATAGGATCCCGTCACATTCTCCATTTGGGTTTAATTTCTTTATTATAGTAGTCTTCCCAAACGCTTAAGGAATAGGCCCAACAAGCTTCATTATTTGATGGATTTTCGCGCGTACCGTTGTTGTGGGTTCTTGGGAAATCTCTGTATTTGTGTGCGTGCCAAGTATTCTTATTTACCATTAATTTACCACCTGCTTTCCATGTTTTAAACACCATTTCGTGACTATCCTGATAATGCGGTCCATAACCTTCATTTTGAAGCTCGCCAATTACTTTGTCCCACCAACTTCTTTTCATTACCCAGCAGCTTCCTTGCATAGCCATTGATTCCTGGATTGGTTCGTTGTCCTTTCCCGGAGCTTCCACTCCCGAAAATTTTTGAGCACCCCCCGCATTAACAATTTTTAGCTTCATAAAGTCAACCGGCGGAATATCCATCACCTCCCATTTAACCGGATCAAGAAAATATCGACGGGGTGTCACAATCCAGTTCTCTTTGCAATCACGAGTTAGTATAACGTCGAAACCTGCGCCGAAAGTGGCATGTTCATCTGTCCTCATTAAATATTCACCGCGGGCGATATCCACGCCTGCGTTGATGGCTCTTCTCATCCCGCGATTTTTCCCAAGATGCAGGATCCTAACCCGCGCGTCATTTTTGATGACTTGAGTAGGCCAATATCCGTCAAGAACAGCAATGATTTCTATCTCGCCTTGCGCATTTTCAAGAAGCGAATCAATCGTCTTGTGGAGTAGGGGATCCCTATATGATGGAATTACGACAGAAAGCATAGTCAAGATTATATACCACGCGCGAAGTTTTTTTCAATAACATCAGGAAACCAAGCTTAAAAGGAGAGGTCATGGAAATAGTCGTATCTGAGATTTGTACGGTCCTTCCAGTTGAAAGGAAAGTTTGATAATCCCTTTGTGTAGCGAAAAGATCCTGAGCTGGTATCCTCCTTCATAATAAGCCACCCTCCATTTTTATTGACAAATCCATAATATCCAACCAGGCCATTATCAATTTCTGAGATCTTGTATCCCTCTGTAGGTGAAGCCGTGGCAGTATTAGTTTGACCTCCGAGAGGACTAACCATTGAGCTAGGTGCTGCTGCGTTTTGGCCAAAAAGCAAATTCTCAAACCTCCTGCCGAAAATCGATATCAGGAAGAACGAAAGCCCGGTAGCGCCAATTAGTTTTAAAAATGTCCTTTTTTCGCTATCAGAAACCCCCAAGTAACTTCTTTTTTCTTCTTGGGTTTTTGTTTGCGCGTCAGTTTGTATCTGTTTTTTTACAACCGTCTTTTCTAAAGCGGGCCAGCCTCGCCCGACGCCAGCCTCGCCGAGTCTAGGCGGGCGAGTCGAGGCGGGCCGCTTGGCTTTGAGCGGAAGAACTTTATATGCAAAAAAGATAAGGAATGGGTAGGCAAGTGTGGCGGCAGCCAGCTGACTATAGCTTGTGGCGGTTATAAATACCGCCATCACTGCCAAACAGGCAATTGCTAAACTGCTATAGGTAAGCACAACCTTAGGCATCATCTATCCGTTTCCTCCCTTACTATAAATTCTCCCGATATATATCCGGTTGTTCCATCGTCCAATCTGATTTCATACCAATTTGAATCCATAGAAACATATTCAAAAGTGTCGCCGCCACGAGCTTGCCCGATCTTTTTAGAATCGACAGTTGGGCTTTGGCGGATATTGGCGTTTGCCGACGCGTTTTTCATTTTGACTGTCAGGATTATTTCATGTTTTGCTTTTTCTTCAGGTTTCATTTCTTCTGTAGGCACTGCTTCTTCCGTTTCCCCCCTTACTATAAATCCTCTCGATATGAATCCGGTTGTTCCATCATCAGGCAATCTGATCTCATACCAATCCGAATTCAAATAAACATATTTAAAAGTGTCGCCATCGCGAGCTTCACCTATCTTTTCCGAATCGGTAGTAGGTCCTTGGTAGATACTGGCACTTGCAGATGCGTCTTCCATTTTGACTTTCAGGATCAGTTCAGGGTTTATTTCTTCTGTAGGGTTTATTTCTTCTGTAGGCACTGCTTCTTCTGTTTCTGAAAGAACTTCAGTAGTTGGCGAAAGTTGCAAATTGTTGGCTTTCGCGATATTGATGTTTCTCATTCCGAGAGTAAACAGCAGTAAAAACATCACTATGGATATAGCCATGAACGCGGGCATCCTTAAATGAGACTTCAGGTTTTGAGATGGATGGGTTTTTTTAGTTTTTGCATTACCTCTGTTTCCAAGATGCTGATCCCCGCTCTCAAAGTTAATGTTGTCAAGCAGCTCTATCTCCTTTTGGTCGAGTTCATATTTTTCGGCGAAGTCTTTATAACTATGGGTTTCTTTAAGCATATCGGTTTTTTCCTTTTCAAAGAAAGATTGAACAACTTTTGGTTTCACCCACAAAGTTTCTCTTTTGTCCAAATATTCAGGGTAGGATGAATAATTTTCACTATGATGGAGGTGGCGAGTCAGTAAGAGTAGGCCAGTGTCGTCTTTGATCTGAGCCGATTTATATGGGCCTTCAAATAAAGCTCCGGTGCGTTGGTTTTTTTTATTAAAATATATAGAATATCTTGTGCACAGAGATCTGATAAAGTTCTCAACAGAACCGCGAGCTACTTGATGCATAAGTAAGTGGAAGTGATCTGGCATTAAGCTGTACGCAATGAGTTCAACTTTGTTGAAGTAATTTTTGGGTTGATGGGGAGTGCCGCGATATGTACGGCCCTTCACCTCAAAGACTTTTTTGATACTTTCGGGATCGCGAGGAGGGCTCAAATATTCTTTTAAGTAGCCAAGGAAGGTTTCGTAGTCTTCTCCATCATTAAAAATGACTTTTTGTTCGATCCCCTTGTTGTATATGTGGGAGTAGATTCCTTCTTTATCTACTCTAAAGAGATGTTTGGCAGGCATAAATTATATCTATATCCTGCCTATAGTTTTATATTATCTTGAAAGCAGAGACTTTGCAAGTACCAATTTTAACCTTATAGTTCTCCTTGCAAGGTTCTCCTAATGCTCCCCCGATTTTTACCGATTGCAGCCAACAGCTCTTCATGGGGCAATTTAATACCTTCTCAAAGCTAGTTTTACGGTATTATATAGGGTTCTTGTGCCTAGATAAACCCATAGTAGATAAGAAAAAATATTTTAGTCCAGAAAGATATATATTATTGGATATCCTGTAATATTTATTTCTTTGCACAGTCTTGGCACAGCTAAAGGACTATACATATAAATTATAGGATATTTAAGTATTCTTTTTGCAGTGGGAAGGGTACTAACAACTGGCAAAGTGAGCCTTGACCGAGAATCGGACTCGGGACATCTTTCTTACCGCGCCTGCCGTGCCATTCTTGAGCCTGGAGCGGGGATTGAACCCGCGGTCTCACCCTTACCAAGGGTGTGCTTTACCACTAAGCTATCCAGGCACTCTGGCGGGCAGGCCAAGAAAGCATTCTACCACTGAACTATCAAGGCAGCGAACATAAATTTTAACATAAAGCCTGTTGATAATCGAGGCCAAGTGAGCTATAATTGTTTACTATGGCTAAGAAGACTGGTGCACGGACAATTTACGGGCTTGCTTGTACAGTGTGCGGAACGCGAGGCTATATTACGTCGCGTAATAAATTGAATACCCCTGAAAAACTCAAGCTCAAAAAGTTTTGTCGTAACTGCCGTAAAAAGCAAGAACACAAAGAGGTTGAGAAACTCAAATAGCTGAACTTATAATAGTATCAGGGAAAAAAACGCAAAAGCAGCTCCAAGAAGGCTTCCCCCTACAACATCAGTAGTCCAATGTTCTCCGAGAGAGACTCGAGATATAATCATAATTAGGTAAATAGCTAAAATAGCTAAATGGCTACATAGTTTTAGCTTCGGCGGGAGCTTCGATTTATTAATCGCATAGATAAACAGCACTGAAAGATAGGTTGTGCGCATGGCGTGGCCTGAAGGGTAGGATCCGCCGGGCTGGACGTAGCCTGACGGAAAGAAAAAATCTAAAGCATAGCGGTGGAACATAAAGGGAGTCACGGGATGATCCAGATATGCTTTGCCAATAATTTCAACTACATGCATTATTCCAAAGGCCGGAATCAAAAAAATTGAAAGAAATTTCTTTTTTACGAATCGTGCAATCGAAAACACCGCCAATATAACAAGGGTTACTTCAAAACTTCCAAGAAGCGAGAACCATGACAAATAAGGATCAATCCGAACAGGAATTTGATTCTGAATCCTGACCGTCATGTCAAAATCAAACTTTGTAAAAACGTCCTCTTTGACAAAAAAAGAGAAAACGTAAAAGATAATTAACAAACAACCACCAATAATTAAGTAGGGTATGCGTTTTTTGAAACCTTTTACATACGATCCAAGCATTATTATATGATAGCAGAATCTTTATCCGAATAGAATGAAATGTCCGATTAGGGCAATGACGAAAATCATTCGCTTCAATAACTTATACGATCGTCGATGTTATTGAAGTTTTTGAAGCCATCTCCGTATATGATTTTTGAGAAAAGCTGTTCGGTGGAGGGGGGTGGGTCCGAATTTTGAAATTTGGATGCGGTGGAAATTAGTTCCATATCCTTTATTTCGACCCCAACCGTAAGCCTTGTATTTAGCAGACAATTTTCTCATGTGCTGGTCGCGGGCAACTTTAGCAATGATTGAGGCGGCTGCTATTGAAAGAGAAATCTCATCACCATGGATTAGCCCTTTTTGATTTTCAAGTCCTATACCTTTTAAATATTTGACATAAAATCCGTCAACAAGGACATAAAACCTTTCAGTTTTTGACAACTGACCGTTGACAACTGATAACTGACATTTTTCACGCAGGTTTTTCACGACGTCTCTCATGGCATTAAAAGTTGCATTTCCAATACCAACCCTGTTAATTTGGGCAACACCGATTATGCTGACATGATAGGCTAAGCTTTTTTCTTGTATAATTTTTGCAAGCAGTTTTCGTGTATTTGGCTTTACCTTCTTTGAGTCATTAATTCCGTAGGAGAGAAGGCGAGTTTGTTGTTCATAGTTAGTCGTAGGGGGGAAGATGACGCCGCCTACATATAGCGGTCCGGCAAATGCACCACGTCCCACCTCATCAACCCCAATAACAATATAGCCCTTTTTCCAGAGTTCGATTTCATGTGATAAATCAGGAAGCTTCGTAGCCCTTATTATATCACTTGAATTCCTACCCCAGGTAAACCCCCTTAGAAGCTTGAGAAAAATAATTTATTTAAATTATTTTTCTACTTCAAAGTTGCATTGTACGCCCCTAACGGGGTAAACTTTCTTTATGTCGGATGAAGCCCGTGAGATAGAAAATGTTTATTGAGTTTGTGACTATAAAGCCGTCCAAGTTTTGCGTTTTGAGCGGTTTTGTGAAATTAACGATTCTCTCTTCAAACATGCCCGCGGTTATATGTCTTATTTTTAATACTTGGCAATTAGTACATGCGCGTGATAAACTTAGGTTATGAGTATTGATTCTACTGAAGTTTCTCCCGAGGGAAAGACATTACAAAACAGAAGGCCGCTTTCTTCCGAGGACAAAGCTACTGTTCCTGCAGCAGCCAAGGGAGTTGTTAAAACGGTTGAGTTAACCGGTAAAGCTGCAATAGGAACGGTTAAGCTTACTAAAAATATTCTTTCAACGCCTGTTCGTTTGATTGGGAGAAATTTGTGGGGGTCTAAGGTACCGGCTGTTTTGGCCGGAGTGGCTATTACAGCCGGTTCGGCTGGAGGTGGTGCTGATGCATTTAAGGAAAAAACCGGTGCTGCTTTTCAGGATCCGGTGAAGACAGTTAGACTTGCAGGCGCAGCTACAGCTGATGCTCTAACCGAGGCAGTGGATAAAGCGATTTCTAAAACGAAA
>CAYHUY010000021.1:0-14453 GCA_964360265.1 uncultured Gammaproteobacteria bacterium
ATACGATATTATAAACAAAGCAAGCGAAGCTGAGCTTTATGAAATATTTTCAAAGTTTGGGGAAGAGCCAAAATCGAAAGCGATTGCAGCAAGAATAGTCCTAAGACGGCAAAAAAAGCCTATTGAAACTACGGGAGAATTGGTTAATCTGATTTTGGGAACAGCAAGAGTTGACAGTGGGACACCCGTTCGAATTCCTAAAGGCGGGCATGTTCAGGGTAAGCATCCCGCAACAAGAATTTTCCAGGCATTAAGAATTGCCGTAAATTTGGAAATTGAAAATTTACGAAAATGTTTAACTGACGGATTTGAACTTCTGAATGAAGAAGCAAGATTTGCAATAATTTCCTTTCACTCGCTTGAGGACAGAACGGTAAAATTGTTTTTCTTAAAGAAACAAAACGCGGGTGTAGGGGAAATAATTAACAAAAAACCCATTATTGCAGGAAATTACGAAATAGAGATGAATAGGAGGGCAAGAAGCGCAAAACTAAGGATAATTAAAAAAATATGAATACATTACTTAAGTTCACAATAATTATATTGGCGGTTTTTACATTTTTACTTCAGGGTATCAATATTTACGTTGCTAATACTCTCGACGTAGATAGTTTAGCGATTAGACGACTTTCAAATAGTATAGAAAAGCAAAAAGTTTCAAACAATGAATTGGAAGCGGAAGTTTTAAAGCTTTCATCATACGTAACTCTTGCATCGCGCGCGGCGGAACTTGGATATCAAGAAAAAAAAGAATTCGTTTCGGTATATGATCCAATTGAAGTTGCTCGTGCGAGATGAATAAATGGGACATTGCGCGGTTTTTAATAATTCTTGGTTTAATCGTTTTCCTGTATCTTACAATTATCTCAAGGCTTTTTTATTGGCAAGTAATACGTTTTGCGGACATTAAGGAAATTGGCCGCGCACAGAGCTCCGAAACTATTCCTATTCCAGCAATAAGAGGGCAAATAATCGCAAATGATGGATTTCCTCTTGCATCAAGCATAGTATCATACCTACTGTACGGAAACCCCAAAACAGTATATGATAAAAAAAGAATCTCAGAACGCATAGGACAAGCCCTTAATGTTGATTCTGCCTCAGTTGCGGCAAATCTTGCGCGGGATTTATTTTGGGTACAGATTGCAAAAAATTTGTCTCCTGAAAAGAAAAGAGAGATAGATCGATTAAACATAAAAGGCATAGGGTTTCAGCAGGAGTACATAAGATTTTACCCCGAAGCATCCTCGTCTGCACATCTCATTGGATTTCTGGGTAAAGACGAAAAAGGTAAAAATCGTGGGTATTTTGGTATCGAGGGTAAATATGATGAACTCCTTGCCGGTAGAGATGGAGCTTTATATGCAATAAGAGATGCTTTAGGAAATCCGGTCGCAGCGGATATTAGGGAGGATAAAAAAATAGACGGTAGAAGCGTTAAGTTAACTATTGATCGAACCATTCAATATGTATCAGACAAAAGACTTTCTGAAGGAATTATGCGATACGGCGCAATAGGTGGCTCTGTGATTGTAATGGACACAAAAACCGGCGCAATTCTTGCCATGTCGTCATTTCCGCGCTTTGATCCTGAAAAATATTATGAATTTGAAGCAACCACGTACAAAAATCCAGTCTTATCAAGCCTATATGAGCCTGGATCGACCTTTAAACTGCTTATTATGGCTGCCGCGCTCGACTTAAAGAAAGTTGTATCTAATACTCGCTGTAATATATGCGGTGGTCCAATTCAGATGGGAGAATATAAAATAAGAACATGGAATGACAAATATTTTCCTGATAACACCATGCGTGACGTAATAGTTCATTCTGATAACATTGGCATGGTTTTTGTTGGGAGGAAACTGGGCGCTGATAATGTAATTCGCTATCTTAAGAAATTTGGTTTAGGTACACCTACCGGAATTGATTTGCAGGGAGAAACAAGCGGCGTAATCCATAAAAAAGAATCGCTGTATCCTGTAGACTTGGCAACTATCTCTTTTGGCCAAGGTATTTCAGTTACCCCTATACAGCTTGCTTCAGCAGTTAATTCCCTCGCGAATAACGGTACCCTAATGCAGCCCTATGTTGTTTCTCAGATTATTGCAGAGGATGGTAAAACGATAGATATAAAACCTAGGGCAAAAACAAAGACTGTCTCGATCGCGGCGGCAAAAACAATTACTTCAATGATGGTAGCAGCAGTTGAAGAAGGGGAAGCCAAATGGACAAAAATAAAGAACTACAAAATTGCGGGTAAAACAGGAACTGCGCAGATTCCCGTATCTGGCCACTATGATCCTAATCAAACAATTGCTTCGTTTGTGGGGTTTCTTCCGGCAGGCAACCCTAAAGTTACCATGCTGGTTTTGGTAGATCGTCCCAAAACGTCAATTTACGGATCAGAAACTGCGGCTCCAATATTCTTTAACATCGCCTCAGATATAATAAAATATTACAACTTACCCTCGAATTAGAGTGGGAAATTCAAATAAACGTGCTCGCAATGATAGGTTCAGATTGGTATAATTTGCGTAGACTTATGTACAAAGAAGTTTATTTCATGGGAGTTAAGGGGGTTGGAATGGCAACTTTAGCAATAATTGCCAAAGAAGCCGGGTTTATAGTGGGTGGATCTGACGTTGAGGAAGAATTCATAACGGATAAAATCCTAAAGGAAAGCGGGATTGAAGTTTGGACTGGATTCAAGAAAGACAATGTTGAAAAGTTTTTCGGGATAACGCCTAAAGAAGAATGTCTTCTTATTGCAACCGCGGCGCATGACGGATTTGAAAATCCTGAAGCAGTTTGCGCGAAAGTTTTGGGTTATAGAGTTATTTCTCACGGTAAAGCTGTAGGACTATTTATGGGCGGTGAATTGTTTGGTCGAGCCGACATTGAGGGAATTTCGGTCTCAGGATCTCATGGTAAAACAACAATAGGCGGGATGATAGTTTCCTCTCTTTTAATGCTTGGCTTGGACCCAAGTTTTACAGTTGGGACAAGTGAGATTTTTCCAATTGGAGCCGCAGGACATTACGGGCGCTGGAAATATTTTGTAGCTGAGGCAGATGAGTATTTAGCGGAAAGCAAATATGATCGAATTCCCAAATTCCTATATCAGAACCCAAAATATTTGATAATCAACAATATAGATTTTGACCATCCGGATTTTTTTAAGAATATTAATGAGGTTAGGAACGCCTATGAGGAGTTTGTTGCAAAGTTAGATTTGAATTCAGTTCTTATTGTGAACGGAGATGATGAGAACATAAAACAACTTAAAGCTGACAACTTAAAACTCAGAGCTATTATGTATGGAGCTGACAGTCACAATGAATTTGTTATAAAAAATTTTAAAGAAGAAGGGCTCGGCTCTCACTTCGAAGTATTAAGAAACACTACTTCACTCGGAGTATTCAAACTATCTGTCCCAGGATATCATAATGCAAAAAACTCTTTGGCTGTTATTGCGCTTCTTATAGAACTTGGTATTTCGATTCTTGATATTCAAAAGGTATTCCCTGAATTTAAGGGAGTCAAAAGAAGGCTTGAAAAAGTCGGAGAAACGAAAGATGCGGTTTTAATCTTTGATGACTATGCACATCACCCTGAAGAGATTCGTAAGTCTCTTGAGGCAATTAAGACGGCCTACCCTCATAAAAAAATAACTCTTATTTTTCAGGCCCATACTTATAGCAGAACAAAAGCTATGCTTGACTCTTTTGTGTCCTCGTTTGCAGGTGTTTCAGAGCTTATTATTTTACCTACATTTGCATCCGCGCGCGATATGATTGATCATGATATTGAAGAAGATAAAAATTTTGTTGAAAAAATAAGAACTATTCAACCTAATGTAAAACTCATAGAAACGATTACCGGTGTGGTAGAATACGTGAATAATAATATAAAAGGTTCGGATAAAATAGTTTTAACAATGGGTGCGGGAGACGTGTATAAGGTGACTCAAAACTTAGAATTAGGAATTACATGAAGAAATACATAATAAAAGGAGGAAATAAACTGGCTGGTGAGGTTTCGGTTTCTGGAATGAAGAATGTAGTATTAAAGGCTATAATCGCTGCTTGTTTGACTGATGAGGTAGTTGAGATTAAAAATGTCCCTTTAATATCCGATTTTTTTATAATGCTTGAGTTGGTTAAGGAAATTGGGGGGAAAGTTAAACTGTCGGGGCATACAGTGAGGATTGAGGTTGAAAAGATAAGAACTACCAGAATTCCGCTTGAAATGGGAGCAAAAATTCGAACTTCCTCGATGTTTGCTGCGCCTCTTTTAGCACGAAATCAAGAAGCCTTAATCCCAAATCCGGGAGGATGCCGAATCGGAGCTCGCCCGATCGACAGGCATGTTGATGGATTACGACAAATGGGAGTCTCGTCCACGTATAACAGTCGTGATGGATATTTTCACCTTAAAACGAATGGGCTTGCAGGAACAACATACAGATTCTCAAAGAACACTCATACGGGGAGCGAGACTATGATTATGGCATCTGTTTTAGCGAAGGGTAGGACCATTCTTGAAAACGCAGCGCAGGAGCCTGAGGTGGATGATCTAATTTCACTTTTAAATTCAATGGGAGCAAGAATTAAGCGAACAGAGCCCCGCGCAGTAGTGATTGAAGGTGTAAAAAAACTTCATGGGACATCTTTTGAGATCCCTCCCGATAGAAACGAGGTTGTCACTTTTGCGATTTTATCCGCATTAACAGGCGGCGATATTTATATTAAGAATGTCAGGGTAGAGGATATTAAGGATTTCCTTTCAAAATTTAAGGAAGCAGGGGGCGTTTGGGAAGTAAAAAACAGTTCAATAAGATTCTACATGAAAAACGGTATTAGGTCTTCGCATATTGTCACAGTTCCTCACCCCGGTTTTATGACTGATTGGCAGGGGCCCTGGGCAATACTCATGACTCAAGCAAAAGGGGAATCTACGATTCATGAGACAGTTTATGAGAGTAGGTTTGGGTATGTCGACGAACTTAAAAAAATGGGAGCAAACCTTGAACTATTTATACCTAAGGTGGAAAATCCCGAGCAAACTTACAACTTTAACTATACAACTGAAAGTCGAAATAATAAACAGGGGTTAAAAATTTCTGGCAAAACAGATCTTCATAGCGCGGTGCTAAACGTTTCGGATCTTAGGGCGGGAGCGACCCTTGTAATGGCGTCGCTTATTGCCAGTGGCCAAAGCGTGGTTTACGGAGCAGAGTATCTTGAGCGTGGGTATGAAGCATTTGACGAAAGGTTAAGATCGTTAGGTGCATTCATAGAAGTTTTAGAAGAGGAGGATGTGGAAGTATAATGCAAGCAGTATTGCTCGCAGCGGGAGAATCCAGTAGATTTTTTCCTTTTAACAATAAGCATAAGTGTTTGGTAAAAATTGCCGGAGAGCCATTAGTGGTGCATACAGTTCGAGCAGTGAAGCGAGCCGGAATTACGGATATTATATTTATTACCGGAGATCATAACGATTTTAAGGATGTTTTAGGGAATGGCAAAAAATTAGGCGTAAAGATTCGATATGTTGTTCAAAAAGAACCTACAGGAGCAGGAGACGCAGTCCTTTTAGCGTCAGGTTTAATTAGCTCCGATTTTTTTCTTATAAATTCAAATCATGTTGAGTTTGATGAACTCAAAAAAGCAATAGATGAAAAAAGGGGAACAAATAAAAATGCTGTTCTTCTTGCAAGGAAAAGTTCCGGTAAGCATTTTGGAGTTCTTAAGGTTGAGGAAGATCGCGTACTTTCAATTGTTGAAAAACCAAAGAGTAATCGCGGACTCTCAAACCTTCGCGTGATTGGAGTTTACTTTCTAAACCAAGAATTTATTGATATCTTAAAAAATTTAAAGCGCGAGCATTATAGCCTTGAAAAAGCCCTCGATATTTATGCAAGAGATGGGAAGGTTCGCTTTGCAACAATAGATACTGAAATTTTAACGTTAAAATATCCTTGGGATTTGCTTGCTGTTAAGGATTACATCTTGAAGAAAATTAAAAGAAGTATTTCAAAAAAAGCCTCAATATCAAAGTCCGCACAAATACAAGGAGATGTTGTTATAGAAGACGGTGCGCAAATAGCAGAAAATTCCGTAATTAAGGGTCCGGCGTACATTGGGAAAAATTCGTTTATAGGTTCAAATACATTGATACGTAATTCGTCGGATATTGAAGAGAATTGTACAGTCGGAGCCTATATGGAAATCCGCGGTTCGCTTATATTGCCTGATACTAAAACGCACTCTGGATTTATCGGGGATTCTGTGATTGGTCAAAATTCAAGGGTCGGCGCTTTGTTTGGCAGTGCGAATGTAAGGCTTGACCGAAAAAATATCAACGTTGAAGTAAAGGGTAAGAGAATTAATTCAGGTCTTCGGTCTCTTGGCGTAATGATGGGGTCGAATGTCATAATAGGCGAAAGAGTTTCAACTATGCCGGGAGTAATTATTGGGAATAATGTCAACATAGGGCCATCAACAACTGTAATGAAGAATATTCCAGAAAATAACATTTTTTATACGAAATTTAAAGAAATCATCCAAAAAAATAGGCCCGCCTCGCCAAAGATAACGAGTCGAGGCGGGGCTGCCTGAAGTAAGTGATTTTCATGCTTGAGTTATTGTTTCATGCTACATCCCTTCTGTTCTTTCTGTCTATTATCCTGAATGGGTTATTGTGGATTAGGTTGTGGGAAACTCGCGATTATCAATGGCGAAGAGTATTGATTTATCTGAAAGACACAAATGGCGGCAGAAACATTCTTTTTGGACCAACGAGTTCTATCAAATGGTTTCTAATTTTACTCTACTCGACTACGATATTTATAAACGGATTTGACGCATACTATCACTTATTGGTTTTTCTGTTCTATTTATTAGTGATTGTTGACCATATAAGAAAGGCGTATCTCGGAATATATTTATTCCCCACAGCATCAATATATGCGATTGCAATTTGCGGTATTGCCATGACATTTGCGATTATCTTGTTTGTCTTCTCACCTCTCGATCGTTATTTTTGGATATTGATTCTCGATAAGTCTTTTCCCTTAATTATCGCTTCTTTAATAAGTATTTCATCTGCGTTCTTTGATTTTGGTACCGATATGGTAATTAATAAAGCTTTAAAAAAAATACGAAGACATAAGAATCTACTCTCGATTGCTATTATTGGTAGTTACGGTATGGGTACAACAAAAGAATTTATTTCGCAAATACTCAAAGCAAAATATAATATTCTTGAAGCAAAGACATCATTTAGTAATGCTGCCGAAATAGCACGAACTATCAATTCAGGATTAAATCCCAAGAAGCAAATATTTGTAGCGGCCATGGAGGATAATAAATTTGGAGATATAAGGGAAATGAGTAATATCGCTATACCTAAAATTATAGTTGTCTCTGGAATCAATAACGGAAATATTTCTATGTTTGGAAGCATGGACAGAATTCTTAGGTCAAAGCTTGAAGCTATTGAATCATTACCAAAAGATGGACTTGTACTCTTTAACGGTAACAGTGAGTATTCAAGAGCGCTTTTTAAAAGGAGTAAAAAAAAGAAATTTATCTACTCAAGTTTTCCAACACAAGTTCGCGAATCCGATATAATTGCAGAAAATGTGAAAGAGAATAAGCTTACAATGTCTTTTACAATAATGGTTTTGGGTAAAAAATATAAAATAGACAGAATGAAGTTGATCGGCAAGCAAAACGTTGAGAGCCTGCTTCCTGCAATATTTATAGGCCTGTATCTTGGGATAGATTTTTCTACAATAAGAAATACTATAAGAGCTTTAAGACCGCTTCTTGGTACCATGGATCCTAATCTTGCCGCAACAGGCGCCGTTTTAATTAATGATACATATAACGTTAACCTTAATTCCCTTGAGCAAGCACTTCTGTATATGAAATTGTACAAAGGTAAAAAAGTATTGGTTATGGAGCCTGTTACGGAGTTAGGTAAGATCGCAAGTTTTGAGCATATTCGCATTGGGGAAAAAATTGGAGAGGCATGTGATTATCTCTTGTTAACAAATAACAATTATAAACGGTCAATTTTAAAGGGCGTAAAGAGCGTAAATGGCAATTGTCAGGTTTATACTTTACCGCCTGTTGGAATTTCCGATTTTGTGAACAAAAATTGCAAAAGAGAAGATGTAGTGGTCTTTGAAGGAAGAGAAGCAGGGAGGTCTTTAAGGCTTGTTGATTTTGATCCAGTCTATTAAAAGGTGTTTTTTTTTGAAATAAAAGATTGCGGTTGCTATAATAGCATATTGACCAATTGTTCATGAGGCTCATTTAACACATGGTTCTCAGAATATTTCTAAATTTGGAACGAATTTCATGGAACAAATTTTTGGATTTTCGATTCTCTCCCTTTTCATAACGGGAATTTTACTGCTACCTTTCATAGATTTTCTTTATAAAATTAAACTTCAGAAGCAAAATAGCCACCACCGCGATGTTTTCAACAAAAACGTAAGATTACTAGATAAACTTTCGGCTTGGAAAGTAGGTACGCCATTTGGTGGCGGGCTTTTAGTCATCTTAGTCGTTACTCTTCTAAGTCTTTGGACATATGGTTTACTTGGGGTAGATGTCAAATTTTGGGAATTGTTTGTTTTACTTTTTACATTCATTGGTTTTGGGGCCTTGGGACTCTATGATGATTTAAGGAAAATATTCAACGCGCGCTCTGGCGTGTTCGGACTGAAGCTGATTCATAAATTCGCAATTCAGTGGATCCTCGCACTAATTATAGGGGCCGTGATGTACTTTCAGCTTGGATACTCATTCGTTTACGTTCATTGGTTTGGAGAAATACCGCTTGGAATTATTTACATTTTTTTTGCAGCCTTTGTTATAGTATCATTTACTAATGCAGTAAATCTTTCGGATGGTTTGGACGGCCTTGCGACTGGCCTTCTCGTTATTTGTCTTTTTGCATTTTTGGCAATTTCAGGTTCAACTCTCGATCGTTTTCTTTCTCTCTTCATAGCAATACTCCTTGGAAGCACGTTGGCGTTTCTTTACTTTAATATATACAAAGCACGGCTTTGGCTTGGAGACGTAGGGGCACTTTCACTTGGCGCGGTTTTAGCAGTAATTGGGCTTCTGACTGGAAAACCTATATCAATCGCACTAATAGGGGGCGTATTTGTTCTTGAAATTGGTTCTACTCTTCTTCAAATTTTATCGCGTCAGTTCTTGAACAGGCGAATATTTCCGGCCACTCCAATTCATGTTTATTTTATCAAACGTGGCTGGGAAGAGCCCAAAGTTGTAATGCGCGCATGGTTACTAGGTATGATATTTGCGCTTCTCGGACTATATATCGCCTTCCTTAGATAGATGTTTAAATAAATACCGATATTAATATTAATCAGCTTATGACAAAACCTGCAATTTTTCTTTTTGCGACAGGAACACTTCTTTCACTTCTTGGCATTTTTATCTTATATGAAAGTTCAACGTACTTTGCATTACTTTCAGTAGGAGATAAATATTACTTTTTTAAAAATCAACTTGTATGGTTTGCCATTGGAATTGCGGGTTGTATTCTTGCCGCAAAGATAAATTATAAAAATTATTATAAATTTGCTCTCCCGTTGTTAATTTTATCTCTTTTTCTACTTTTACTTGTTTTTTTACCGGGAATTGGACTAGAACTAAAAGGAGCACATAGGTGGATAAATCTTGGGTTTATGACGGTACAGCCATCGGAAATTCTTAAAATCACATTGACGGTCTATCTTGCGGCCTGGCTTTCGGAAAAAGAGAGCGGAAGACTTCTTGCATTCCTAATGCTTATTGGAGCAAGCGTAATTCTTGTTTTGTTAGAGCCTGACATGGGTACGGCTTTTATAATAGGGGCAACAGCAACCGCAGTCTATTTTTTATCAGGAGCCCCTTTTCGCGATTTAATTTTTATTTTTTTATTAATATTGGTTGCGGGCGCTGGTCTTATAAGGCTTGAGCCGTATAGAGCTGAAAGACTTCTTGCGTTTCAAAATTTTAATGAAAAAGATATAGGTTCTGCATCTTATCACGTCAAGCAGATTCTTGTTGCGCTGGGATCAGGAGGAATTACAGGACTTGGTTTTGGGAATTCAATTCAGAAATATGCATATCTTCCCGAATCCACCACCGATTCAATATTTTCAATATTTGCAGAAGAGGCAGGGTTTATTGGAGCAGCACTATTGGTGTCATTGTTTATAGTTCTTGCTTTTTTGGGATTCATGATTTCTGCCGCGGCTCCTGACCTTTTTGGAAGGTTATTGGCAGCGGGTTTGATTACCTTCATAAGCATACAGGCATTTGTAAATATGGCTTCGCAAGTAGTTTTAATTCCCTTGACAGGGGTTCCATTGCCATTCATTTCATACGGAGGGTCATCGCTTGTAATAAATCTTATATCGGTAGGAATATTACTTAATATTGCAAGCATAAAAAAATGAGAATTATTGTCAGTGGCGGCCATTTTTCACCGGCCCATTCATTAATAAGGGAGTTAAAGAAAAGAGGCCACGAAGTTGCTCTTGCAGGAAGGAAATATACATTTGAGGGAGACAATGTGGAATCTCTTGAGTACCAAATAGCAAAAAAAGAAAATATTCTTTTTTTTGAAATCAAAACTGGCAGGATTCAAAGGAAGTTTTCAAGGCATACCATATCCTCGTTTTTGAAGGTACCACTGGGCTTATTAAATTCAATTAGTGTTATTTCAAAATTTAAACCCGATATTGTAATTACGTTCGGAGGATATATTGGATTTGTAGTATCCTATGCTTCATTTTTGAAGAAAATCCCTGTTATTTTACATGAGCAAACACAAAGAGCCGGTCTTTCAGCCAAGCTCATTAGCGTAATTGCCAAAAAAGTTTGCATTTCATTTGAGAGTTCAAGAAGCTACTTTCCTTCCAAAAAAGTTGTCTTTACTGGAGTTCCAATAAGGGAAGAAATTTATACGATTAAGGAGTCAATAAATGTTGAATTAGGATATCCTGTAATTTACATTACTGGTGGAAGTTCAGGGTCTCATTTTATAAATTCATTAGTATTTAAAGTCCTGGACGCGCTTGTTGCAAAGTTTGTCATCATACATCAGACGGGAGATAGTCAGAAGTATGATGATTTTAATATTCTAAACAAAAAGCGTGAAAGTTTGAACCAGGAAGCAAAAAAAAGGTACATCTTAAGAAAATTTATTTATCCAGACGAGATTGGTTATGTTCTGAATACGGCGGATCTTGTGGTCGCAAGATCAGGAATAAATACGGTAGTGGAGTTATTGTCTTGTGGTGCGACTTCTTTTTTGATACCCCTTTCACATGGGCAGCAAGGTGAGCAGCTTCAGAACGCAAAGTTAATTAACGAGGCGGGGATTGGAGAGTACATGGAAGAAAGGTATATTACGCCAAATAAGTTCATTGAAAAGATAAAGGAAATGGCAAAAAATATAAAAAAGTATGAAAAATATAAGAAGGAAGCAAGGAGGTATGTCGTACTAGATGCAACTCAAAGAATAGTTAGAATGGCAGAGGAGGCATATGATGAAAAGACGGGGTAAACGGAAAATTAAAAAATCAATACTTGCAGTATTTTTTGGACTGTTAGTGGTAATGGTTGCAGCATTGGTCTTTTATTTTTCTAAATCATTTGTGGATGTTTTAAACAAATTTGCCGTAGAGTCATCTGATCCAATAGTGAAACCCTTAGGAAGTTTTACGAGTCAGGAAAATATTGAGACGTTACTTGACGACAAAAATATAATATTTGAATCAATTGATGCAACAGGCTCGGCTATAATAGTTGTAAAAATAAAAGGGGGTCCTCGTGTATTTTTTTCTAAAACCCGTGATGCATCGTGGCAGGTAAATTCCTTACAATTAATATTATCAAAACTTACAATTGATAATAAGAAGCCAAATCTTATTGATTTAAGATCTGATCGTCCTATTGTAAAATTTTGAGCCTTAATATACTATAGTAAATATGGCAAACTCCAAGATTGTAGTGGGTGTGGATATTGGATCATCAAAAATAGCAACCGTAATTGGGCAATTACAGGAGGATTCGGTTAATATTCTTGGTGTTGCGGAATCTGCCTCAAGGGGAATTAAAAGAGGACAGATAGTCGATATAGAAGAGGCAGCTTCATCAATAAATACTTCACTTGATGCAGCAGAACGAATGGCGGGATATTCTGTAGATTCCGTCTTTGTTTCCATGAGTGGAGTCCATATAGTGAGTCAAAATTCCAAGGGAATTGTTGCAATTTCTGCGTCAAATCAAGAAATATCCGCAGGGGATTTGGATCGAGTGCTTGAGGCAGCAGGTGCCATTTCGATTCCATCATCAACCGTAATTCTTCATGTTTTACCAAAAACATTTACGGTGGACGGAGAGACGGGGATTCGTGATCCGATAGGAATGACAGGAGTAAGACTTGAGGTAGATACACATATAATTACAGCCAATGCTGTGTCGGTTAAGAATATTCAAAAAGTTCTTGAACAAGATGCGGGTGTGAATGTGGCCTCGGTTGTGTTTGCAGGACTTGCTTCATCTCTTTCGGCCTTAACAGAGACAGAAAAAGAACTTGGAGTAATTATGATCGATATAGGAGCAGGAGTTACTAATATTTGTATTTACGTTGACGGGGCACTGTCTTATTCGAGCGTTATTCCGATCGGCGCTCGACATATCACAAACGATTTAGCAATAGGGTTAAGGATTTCTCTTGAATCAGCAGAAAAAATTAAGCTGCACTTATCTAATAAATATGTAAAGAAAGGAAGGTTTCAGGAAGAAAAAAGTCAAGAGGAACCACAGGACGAGATGGATCTTGCAGGCTTAAGGCTTGTTGAAGACCTTAAAAAGGTTTCACAGAAGACTTTGATTGACGGCATTATAAAGCCTAGATTAAATGAATTATTTACCATGGTAGGTATTGAGCTTAAAAAAAGTGGATTTGCAACTCAGACGCCGGCGGGAGTTGTAATTACCGGAGGAGGAGCAAAAACAGCAGGGGCGCAAGAGTGTGCTAAGCGTATGCTTTCAATGCCGGTGAGGGTGGGTTTGCCAACAAACATAACCGGTTTAATTGATGATGTTGAGAATCCAACGTTTGCCACGGCTGTTGGACTTTTAATTTACGCAAACAGCTTCAAATCGGAGAAAGAGCAAGGATATCTTGCCGGACTATCGAGTTTTTTAAATTTTAAATTCACGAACGGACTTTTTTCCTCATTTAGAAAATTTATCAAAACTTTCACTCCCAAATGAATTTTTCAGTCCCCGGGGAAACCTTGCAATAGTATTTTTTTTGTGTTAGGATTTGCTTGTCCTGAGCTTGCCGAAGGGACATATAAATGACGTATGTTAATTAAGCCCCAGACAACCAGTTTTGCAAAAATCCGCGTAATAGGAATAGGTGGAGCAGGTGGAAATGCCGTAAACACAATGATATCAGAAGAGCAAATTAAAGGAGTAGAGTTTATGTCTGTTAATACGGACGCTCAAGCACTACTTATTAATCAAGCAAACGTTAAGATCCAAATTGGCGAAAATTTAACAAGAGGGCTTGGTTCTGGAGGAGACCCTGAAGTAGGAAGAAAAGCGTCAGAAGAATCACGCGATAAGATCAAGGAAATGCTTGAGGGAACAGATATGATATTTCTAACTGCCGGAATGGGAGGAGGAACTGGGACAGGCGCAACACCAATAATTGCTGAAGTTGCAAAAGAAATAGGCGCGTTAACGGTTGCCGTTGTCACAAAACCTTTCCTATTTGAAGGAACACGAAGAATGGTGGCAGCTGATGAGGGAATAGAAGATCTTAAAGGAAGAGTGGACACACTAATTATTATTCCAAATCAAAGAATTCTTGAAGTGATTGATAAAAAATTGTCACTCCTTGAAGCATTCAAGGTGGCAGACTCAGTTCTTAATCATGGTGTTCAAGGGATTTCAGACCTAATAACTATTCCAGGTCTTATTAATGTTGACTTTGCAGATGTGAAAACTATAATGACAGACGCAGGATCCGCATTAATGGGTATTGGAATAGGCATGGGGGAGAATCGCGCGCAGATTGCCGCTCGTCAGGCAACCTCGTCCCCATTACTTGAGGTTTCAATGGAGGGTGCTCGCGGCGTACTTTTTAATATAATTGGTGGAACGGATCTTTCAATGTCAGAAGTAAATGAAGCCTCAAAAATTATTTCACAAGCGGCAGATCCTGACGCAAATATTATTTTTGGCGCTACGATTGATGAGAACTTACACGATCAGATTCGCATTACAGTTATAGCAACAGGATTTGATGAATCAAGAAAAAGACTTCAGCAACTTGTTGGGAAACAGGAAGAAACTCTTGACGACGGACAGAATCTTTCAAATCCACCTTCTCAGTCAGAA
>CAYHUY010000022.1:0-14180 GCA_964360265.1 uncultured Gammaproteobacteria bacterium
AACAGCTAAAAGCTCATCAAATAGTTGCAATGCTTGATCTACATCAATAACTTGGACGATCGTTCAGTTTATTGAAGTGTGCGAGATTTCTACCATGCTAAAATCTCACTTATTGGTTATTTGTCATCGGTAATAAGTTCGTGGAGGGAGTGGATTGTTTTGATTGCGGGGTCGGACTCTTCTGATTTTCTGTTGATCCAGATTACGTCTACAAATTTTTGGAGTGCCTCTATCACATCGTGCTTGTTATCAATAAACGTTGCTTCTCGTGGCAACAACTCTATGGAATCATCTGAAAGTTTTCTTCTTAATATAAAAGTGTATTCGGGATAGAAATACTTTCTTATTTTTCCTGCATCAAGCTTTCTGTTCTGTAGTTCTTCATTCCCCTGTGAAAAAATTCCCAGAGTTTTTTGCCCTTTGAGCTTTTCTAGAACTTCTCGCGTCTCAGGAAAGAGCGAATCTTGATATATATCTTCTTCCCAGAAAACGTGGTCCAGGGTTGCCACATCTTTTCCGTATCTATCAGAAAGGTATGCGGTCATTTCTCGTGGGTCAAAATCAGTTCTTTCAGAAAGCTTTGAATAGTAGTCTGCGTTTGCGCTAATGAGTTCCTCCTCAGAAATTCCTAAGATCTTTATAAACCTAGACCTTAATAATTTACCGAAGCGCTCAGGATCAAAAAGGACGCCGTCTATATCGAACAAAACCAAATTTTGCATCCAGATTTATTATACTATAAAGGAGGACTTCAACCTTGAATAATAATCAGGAATTGATTATAATTAAGACTATAAGATGAGAAGTACTGTAATAAAATTCTTTGCTCAAAATCAAATCTTAACTGCATTGCTTGTTATAGGAATAGGGTGGCTTATTTTTTCAATTAAAGAGGTCTTGATTGCTCTTTTTGTTTCCTATATCTTAATGGCGGCAATTTCCCCTTATGTTGATTTTTTACGAAAAAACAAAGTTCCAAAACCAATCGCGGTAATTGTCCCCTATGTCCTAGCAATTGGTGCGCTTTCTCTCGTAGTGGTCACGCTTTTGCCTTTTTTTATAAGTCAGGTACAGCTTTTGTTATCAAGGTTAACCATTTATATCAACCAGGATTTAAATTTTTTTGGAGTAAAAATTGACCCAACGCAAATAAATTCCTTCGCTGCCAGCGAGATAGAAAATATTGGGAAAAACGCAATTGCATTGACAACTAAGGTGTTCGGTGGGGTAGTTTCGGCTGTAAGTATTTTTGCCGTATCTTTCTACCTTTTACTTTATAAACAAATCGTGACACGCAATTTTGTTTCTTTATTCCCCAAAAATCGTCAAGAGAAAATAAATAAAACTATTATGCAGATTGAGGAAAAGCTTGGGAATTGGCTCCGCGGACAAATAGTGCTATCAGGGGCAGTTGGTATAACAACCTGGGTAGTTCTTACAGTTCTTGGGGTTGATTTTGCGCTTCCCCTTGCAGTCATTGCGGGGATTTTTGAGATTATACCAACAATTGGTCCTATTCTTTCAGCAGTTCCGGCAATTATTGTTGCTTTAAATATATCGCCTATCCTTGCGGGGGTAGTGGCTATCTCCTATTTTCTAATACAACTCCTTGAGAACAATATTTTAGTGCCAAGAATTATGCAGCGTGCGGTAGGACTTAATCCTATTGTGATAATTATCGGGATAATTGTGGGGAGTAAGCTTCTGGGTGTGGCTGGAGCACTTCTTGCAATCCCTTTCATTGTTTTTTTAGTTGTAATTTATAGGAACTTGGAATAGGGCCTTATAAATACTAGCGTCGATTTGACAGATAAAATAAAAGGGTAAGAAATAGGGCGACGGTGATAAGTGGTAGATATGAAAGCTTTGAGGAAATCTGCTTTTCGCTTCTGACTGCGGGAAAATTTAAAAACTCTTCTTTTTTAAGAATGACTCTGGAAAACCACGAAGGAGCGTAAACCAAGACTCCTGAGAGTAATCCGTTTTTATATCTTCTTCCTGATGCAAATATCGCAAAATTTCCATCTACTTTTATTTTCCCCACACTTTTTAATCTTTGAGCAAGATCAACATCTTCACCAAGAGTCAAATTGGTTCTGAATCCTCCAATTTTTAAAAATGCATCACGTCTAACCGCCATATTCGATCCGAGCATATTCCAGCCTGATGAGAAGATTTTGTCTATAAACCAAAAGGGATAAAAAAGGTATCTGGCTGCCGCTCTTGCTTGTACGGGGCCAGAATACAGGCGGCTCAGGCCACTGAAACCTACGAGTTTTTCATCTTTTTCAAATTCGCCGGCAATTTTTTCAAGCCAGTTTTCAGGAACTACTGCGTCGGCGTCCGTTGTTGCTATTATGTGTCCCTTGCTTGCAAAAAATCCTGCCTGGCGAGCAGCCGCAACCCCTTTTTGTTTTTCATAAACTACTCTTGCTCTATATTCCTTGGCAACTTGTGCCGTATTATCAGTTGAATTATTATCAACCACAATTAGTTCAAAATTTTTATATGTTTGATTAAGAATGCTTTTAAGCGTTGCCCGAATGAATTCGCCTTCATTGTAGGCAGGAATCACAATGCTCATATGTGGGCTTGGGGGGGTTATATGTGTTTGTTCTTTTATTCCAATGTAAAACTTGGATTTATCTTTTTTCCCGAATCTAATAAAAGGAAGGAGCAGAAGACCAAAAAGGAATATAAAAATTAAATTAATAAGGCTCCAGTAGTTAGCTGGTTCCCTACCGGAAATTACAGACCACGCCCCGTCAATAATCCAACCTGCACCCACCCCCAAAAGAATGAGAGGCAGAAAACTCACTGTTCTTTTTTTTATAATTGCTGATAGGGCTATGAAAAAAAACACCAACCCTATGGAGGGATGAAAAAAATATGAATCCCCAATGTTAAGTATTGGATAAGAAACGGGGCCAGTGTGGGTTAAAAAGATTAGAATCCTAATAAAAATTACTGATGCCCAAAAAGAGAGACTAATAATGAAAAATTGTTCTTGCCGCTCATTTTGTTTCATAATTCTTGCAGTACTTTCCTTATTGTATTTCTCAAGCAACCCATAATAAACAGGCTCAAGCTTGTCTACCATTGTCTTGACTGAAAATTCCTGCGAGGAAAGTTTTGCTTTTATTGATAGGTCTGAATGCAATTTATTGTTATTGATAATAGCAAGTGTCTGAAATGCAAACTCTATTTTGTCTTTTTTTACGAGGTACCCATTCTCCCCATTCTTAATACATTCATAGGCCGGGTCATCAATTGCAACAACCGGAACGCCTGACGCGAGCGCTTCCAAAATTACAAGCCCTTGAGTCTCAGTTGTTGATGAAAAAACAAACACAGTCGCGTCGGGATAAATCTGGTGGATTTCATCATTTTTTATTTTCCCAATAAAATGAACGTTCTTACCAACCTTTATTTTCTTTGCGAGTTGTTCTAGTCTTTTTTTATCTTGACCTTCACCAACTATTGCAAAATGTGTACTTGGAGCGTGTCTTGCAACATCCTGAAAAGCCCTGATTAGAAATTCTACTGATTTTTCCCTACTCAATCTCCCAACAAACAAAAGTAGCGGCTCATCTCCAAGCCCAAGTTTTTTTCTTAAGAATCCCTTTTTTGAGTTTTGAAATTTTTCAATATCTATTCCACTGGGGATTATTGCAATGGGCTTTTTTATACCATAAGACCTTAATTCGTGCTCAACGCGAGAAGTTGGAGCAATTAAATAATCTACCCTGTTTGCGAATATCTTTGTGGCGCGTTCCATAAGTTTTGGAGTGACAATCTTGCCTTTGAAAAAATAATGGGTATATCTATTCCAAAGAGTATGGTATGTAATAACAAATGGGATATCTTTTGCCCTTGCGATCTCGCGCCCTAAAAAAGTGATTGGCCCCCCTGAGTGCCCGTGAATTATGTCAAAATCCATTGAAAAGATTTTCCCTAAAGATTTATCTGGAAAACTGGGCGCAAGTCTCGTTTCGGGTAGCTTTAATACCTTAATAGATGGCAACCTTATAACGTTGGTACTGTGATCAATGTACCCCGGATATTTGGGGGCTATTATAAATACCTCGTGCCCGCGCCTTTCTAATTCTTTTGCAGACTCGGAGACCGAAGTTGCCACCCCGTTTGGCTGCGGGAGAAATCCGTCAGTAAAAAAACCTATTCTCATTTTATATAATATCCGTAAATATTATACTCTTGGCAATGTAAAGATAAAAGGCTGCCGTTTGAAACTGGAGATTTTATGTTTTATATTTGACTTGATACTATTTGATATTCTTGACAAAAAGTTATCCACATTTGTATACTTCTTTCACCAAATTCCTGCCCCAAGAACGCAACAGGATATCTTTTATGGAAAATTTATGGAGAGAAGTTTTAAATGAGATTGAAATTGAAATCTCAAAGCCAATTTTCTTAACTTTTTTAAAACCCACAACGCTTTTGTCTCTGGTCGATTCAATAGCAACAATCAATTCCCCTACCCAAATTACATCCGAGTATATAGAAAAAAGGTATTATTTTTTAATTAAAAAAATTTTAGGTAAAAAAACCGGGCAAGATGTAAGTCTCGTTTTTACATCAGAAGTAAGAGCAGGAAGCAAAATTGGAGTTATTCCAGGACCTTTATTTGCTGCAAGTATTAAGAGTGAAATACAAAAACGACCACCAAGAATAAGAGTGGACTACACCTTTGATTCAATGGCGGTTTCTGAGAGTAATCAACTCGCTTACACTGCCGCATTAACGGTCGCAACCAATCCAGGCACAAAATACAATCCCCTTTTCCTCTATGGAACCGTAGGTGTTGGGAAAACCCACCTGATGAATGCAATTGCAAATAAATCCTTTGCTGAGAATGAAAACTTGAATGTGACGTATCTAACTACTGAGGAATTTACAAACGAAGTGGTTGAGGCGATCCGTGATAAAACAACTAATCAGATGAGGAAGAAGTTTAGAAATGTCAACATTCTACTTTTGGATGATGTACAATTTCTTACCGGTAAGGACCGGATGCAGGAAGAGCTTTTCCATACGTTTAATACGCTTATTGACAAGGGGCGCCAAGTTGTTCTCTCATCTGATAGACCCCCCCAAGACCTTAGAAAAATTGAGACCCGTCTTGCCTCAAGATTTGAAGGAGGCTTAAGTGTTGACATAGGGACTCCCGACTTTGAATTAAGAACCGCAATCTTGTTGATTAAAAGTAAAAAATATGGACTTTCACTTTCTTATGATGCGGCAAAAGCTGCCGCCGAAAGAATTGAAGACACAAGGGCGCTCGAAGGATTTCTTTTAAGGGTCGTTTCAGCAAGGCAGGGCATGTCAGGCGACGAGGTTTCAGCAGAAGACATAATGCCAATTTTAGGAAAAACAAGACCGGCGTCTGGGTCTCTTCGCCCAGATGATGTTATAAAAACGATTTGCACAATTTATGACATAAAACCAACTCAACTTAAAGGTGTAAAAAGAGACTCTTATTTGATTAAACCACGGCATATGTGTATGTTTATATTAAAAGAGGAAACAAGCCTTACCTTTGTTGAAATAGGAAATCTGATTGGCGGGCGTGACCACACAACAGTTATGCATGCTGTGGGAAAAATTAAAGATAAAATATTATTATCTCCAAAAACAAAAGAGGAAATCTTGTTTATAAAAAAGAGAATAAAAGAAGAATTATTATAATTTTCCATGACAATTAAATTAATCAACATATCCTACACATTCTTTTACACTGTTTTCCCACAATTTTCTACCCACCAGTCCTTGCTTTTTTACACATATCCCCCCATACTACTACTAATACTAATAAATAATTTATCAGATAACGTTACCAATAAATCGTTCTGTTGTTTATTGTATAATCATGTCTACCACACGGTTGTATGAAAGTAGAGTTTCTTGTAGAAAACATAGAAAACCTACTGCCCATATTAATTAGGTTCATACCCACTCATTCCCAAATCCCCGCATTATCTAATATACTGATTGAAGCAAAGAAAGAAGGACTGTTTATATATGCAACAAACCTTGAAACAGGAATAATTATTAAAGTTCCCGCAAAAATTGATGAAAATGGTGCAACGACAGTTCCCGGAAGACAATTCATAGAGATAGTAAACGCTTTTCCCAAAGACAAAGTAGAGGTATCTCTTGAGAAAGACAAACTTCAATTAAGATGCAGGGAAAATAAAGCCACCCTGCAAACAATCTCAAGAGAAGAATTCCCAAACATACTTGAAGAAAAAGGAGAGAAGGTTCACGAGTTTCAATACAACGAACTAGACAAAATATTTTCCAAACTTACGTTTTCTGTTTCACAAGATGACTCTAGACCTGAATTGACAGGGATTCTTTTTTCTCAAAAAAGAAAATATTTAGATTTTGTGTCAACGGATGGGTTTAGGTTGTCTCTGAGGAGAGTAAAAGGAAGCAGTATGTTAGAAGAAAATGGAAAAATGATATTTCCTGCTAAAATTATCCTTGAAGCACTTTCTTTAAAAACAAAAAAGAGTATTTTTATGTATGTACAAAAAAAGACTAATCAAGTGGTTTTTGAAGTAGAAAATGTGATTTTTGTAGGAAGATTGATAAGTGGGGAGTTTCCAAATTATGAAAGGGTAATTCCCCAAGACCCCAAAACTAAAATATTGGTAGACACAGAGGAATTTTTACAAAAATTGAGGCTATTTTTAGTATTCGCACGGGAAAGCGCTAATATAATAAGGATTGAAGTAAAGAACGGGGCAATTAAGATGTTTGCCCAATCTTCAGGTCTCGGAGAAGGAGAGGCGACCATTGAGGGAAAACAAGAGGGAGCGGACACAGAGATAGCGTTTAACATAAAGTTTTTAACAGATATTATGAAGAATATTGCAGGCAAAAATACATCCATCGAATTATCCAGTTCGGTTGATCCGGCGGTTTTTAAAACAGAAGAAGATCCAGATTTCCTGCACGTTATAATGCCCGTCCGCCTCCAAGACTAACCTTAATAGTTGCCTTCTCCTTCTGGCGCTGGGGGAATTGCCGAAAGCATTCTGTAAATATAGGGGGAAACTAATCTTGCGCCGCTTTGCACAACAGTTGTAGGTAAAATTGTAATAATAGTTTCTCCGTCTTGCCATTTAACTTTTGGGCGAATAATTAAGGCAGTTGAGATAGATCCTTGGCGAACCGTTGTGTCAACGTAGGGCTCAATAGAATAATTAAGCTCTTCTGGGAGGATAGGATCAGTAAAGGTTAGCTCAATTGATTGTATTGGTAGATATGCGATTTGAGGGTTTTGAATAGGAGCAGCTCTTATAATTCTCAATTCCGGAACTCCCGGTGGAAGTGTTGGTACAGCGGCAGGAGATATAAGGGGTAGTGTGGGTGTTGGCGTAATCGTAGAGGGCCCCGTCGGTTTAAAGAATGAAAATAAAAGCAAGACCAAAGGAATAACAATTATCACTAACAAAATTAATAAATATACTGGTTTTATTTTATTGACAAAATTCATATACAAAGAAATAATGGTGCATCTTGTGGGATTCTCCCCCCGCCTGGCGTAACTATAGAAAACTCTACATGAACATGGCTGCAGGAAGACTGCGTAATACAAATTCTACCACCAACATTACCCGAAATTCCACGTGTTATTCCATAACCCCCATCAACATGATGAAACTGAATCCAATACTCCTCGTTGGTTTGAGTATTTACACCCGAGTAATATCTTATCGATCCGATACTTGAGGGCGTTATGTTAATCAAGGCCCAATCAATAGTCCTGCCATTGATTGAAGGAAGAAAAACATCTTGTCCTGCTGCGCCATCGATATCTTCAGCGTAATTTATAGCTTCATAGTTGCAATTCCTCATATAATTTGCATACCCTGCGTCTGCCCTACAATGCCCACAGCCGCTTCTCAAAGTAAAGAAGCTTCCGCAGGTTACAGTTGAGGCGGTCCCTCCGGCAATTGGGCATGTCGCGGTAAGCGGATCTAGAGCGGTAGGCGGAACATCTACGAGCGCGCCCGGACCGGTCGGAACAAGTCTTGAATACCAGCGCCTTATATTAGGAGGGAAGTTTGGATTCTGGGCAAACGTACATGGTGCGTCATGGCCATCGCTATACCTGCACATAAAATCTGCGAATCTGTCATTTGTTAAAGACCCAAAGCTTCCAAAAACGCATTGAAGGCTCAGATTAATATCGTTCATGCCAATATTTGATGGTGCAAGACAACCGAGTGGATCTGCTGCCGGAACCCCCTGTGCTCCTGATTCTTCAATCCATAACGCAAGAAGGAATGCGGGATTCCACCCATGTGCAACTGACTCTGACACAATAATATTCCAGTTGCCTATTTGAGCATTTGGCCAACTCGATAGAATTTCATTTCTGATGTTTTGCGGAACAACACTTGAATCGCGGAACGGGATATAATAATTAAGGCCAGGGGTGGTTTGACTGCCGGGGGCACCGGGGGGATTTGGGTCTTGAGAGTCAGGGTCAAAAGACAATCCGGTTCCGCCCCCAAAAAAGAGCTGAAAGATAACTATAAGCAATATTATAATTACTACAATCCATACCCAAGGGAAAGGCTTTGTGACGATCTGCCCAACAGTTTTGAGCGCGACATTAATGGCCCTTAATGAACTACTGGCTCTTTTGATTGAGGATAAGGTTTGCCGGGAATCATTAATGTAATCAACTACTCCTTTTTTTCTTTTTTCTTGTTGATTCTGGTTATCCATTTTGCTGCACGGGGGCTACGGGAATCTGTGTCTCACCAGAAGGAGCGGGCCCGATCACCTTTATCTCTAAGTCTGTCTGTATCTCACTGGGAGCATTAATTTCGGGTTTTGGAACTTCAGCTGCAGTATCCCGATTGAGAATATCCTGAGGCTTTGATGTAATGAGGTCATATTCGTAAGAAGAAGCCACAAACTGTGCCGTAATATGGTTTTGACCGGCAAACAAAAGCCCTTCTCCAACTTGCGCTGTAACCAAAAATTGTTTTTCTCCTTCTGAGAGGAATAGCGTTTTTGATAACATTTCAACTTCAGAGGAATTTTGCTTGAGTAGAATCTGAATTGATGAATTTGAAAGAATTGATTTTCCATAATCAGAGGACAGAAAATCTTCAATGTCCTGAGTAAGAGTTGTTACTCCTAGAAAGTATTTTCGGGCACGTTTGGCGATACCCTGAAGAAAAGAAGCGGAATCCGGATGGCGCATAAGATACCATGCTTCATCAACCACAAGTATTCTTTTCTTAAGCTTAGTCCTTACTCTATTCCAAATAAAGTCGAGCACTACATGCATCGCAATGGGTCGCAGGACGTCCTCTAGTTGTTTTATAGAAAAAACCGTCAACTGATTCCTTATGTCATAATTTGTCTGTTCATTGAAGAGTCCTGAAAATCCCCCTTTCACATACTTTTCCAACCTAAAAGACAAATCCTTGCTTTCTGCCTCTTCCATATTGAGAAGCGTTTTATAAAGGTCCTCAAGAATTGGAGTTTCATTTTTGAAGGTTGCGGGATCCGGAGTAATACCCTTCTGTTTATAGGAAAGGACTAAGGCGCGGTCTAGGATAGCTTCTTGAGTTGGGGACATATCCCCCAGCATTGTTTTTAAGAGCCCATGAAGAGACAGGATCTTGATTCCAAGCTGTGCGTCAGTCATGTCTTCTGAGAGAAGAGCAAATGGATTGATTTTTATTGGAGACGTCTTTGAAAAATTAATATATTCTCCATCAAGTGCCTCGCACAGAGTCCTGTATTCGTCCTCAGGATCGATTATTAATATTTCCGCATCAAACATCATTTGGCGCAAAATTTCAAGCTTAACAAGAAAAGATTTTCCGGAACCCGATTTTCCAAAAACTACCTCGTTTGCATTTTCAAATGAAAACCTATCAATGATTGCTAGAGAACTATTAATAGTATTTATGCCATAAAGAATTCCGTTTGGATGAGAAATCTCATAGGATGTGAAGGGGAAAGTTGATGCAAGAGAGGTTGTGTCCATGTTTCTTGTTATAAACAATTTGTCAATACCTCCCGGGAGAGTAGTTTTAAACCCTTCTTCCATCTGCAGGGTTGCCGCTTTTATGACCAAAAGGTTTGAAGCGAGTAGGGATGAGAGTTTTTTTGTTTTTGTGTCTAAACTTTCAATAGAGTCAGCAGCGAGAGTTATGTAAAGACCGAACTGGAAGAAGCGCTCTAAGCCACGCGCAAGTTCCTCACGAAGCGCAATAGCATCCTCAAGGCCTACGTTAATTTTTGGATCTGGTTCAAGTCCCTGTTCTGCGTCAGACTGAAGCGTTGCCTCCATCTCAGATATCTTGCGGCGTAAGTTAGTAAGAACATCCTTGCTCTCTATTGGATAACAAAACATAGATATATTCATGGTTTCTTTGTAGTCAATCAATATTGAGAGCCAATTTGGAGACACTTGGCGTGGGTAATCCACTACAAAAAATGTCCTGAAAAATTTGTCCCCGACTCTAATATTTTTAAAATCAACTTCAACTGCGGATGGCGAGATTAGATCAACTACAGAAACAGACCCGCTTTTTAATGCGCTGGCCCCTTTGTTTGGGAGGCTTTGGCTTGAGAGCGGCCTCATGGGAACAGTCGGTTTTGATTGAACTGGCTTTTGTTCCTCTTTTGCAGGGTCCTGTATTTGTGTTTTTTGTGATTTAGCCCAAATATCAAACATTTTAGATAGTGAATAGAAATTTCATAAAATTACATTTTTAATATCACTCGAATCAAAATCTAAAGTAATAAACTCCTGATTAAGCATTTCGTAAAATAATTTTATAAGTTCATTTGTGGAAAGAGGTCTTGCAACAAGCCCCATCCTTTCAATCTGCACCATAATATTGCCCCTTTTAGCAATAAGCCCCGATTTAACGCTCTCGTTAAGAGAGATATTCTTGTTTTGGATTCCACCCTTAGCAGCATTCATAGGTCCAAGTTCAAGCTGAGAAAAGGGAATCACTATGTAAATTTTTTTATCTAATAACCCGTCATCCCTTATGAGATCTTTTATGAAGTCATGATACAAATTTAATTGGCTGGCGATTTTTGGATTCTTAACTGTTGATATCTTTTCTTCTAGGGTCTTAACATAGCCCCCTAAATCTACGCGACGCGATAAGATCAAAATCTGGATATACGATGAAAGAGAATTAAGAAGTGACATATATCCATAAATTCTTGCGTTTTGTTCATCATTTGATAAAAGGAAAAAATTTACAGATGAAACCTCCATTACCATGCAGGTGTTCCCTCCTTTGAAAAATATTATATCGTCTACGATATCCAATATTTCTGTAAAGTCTTGAGTTGTTGAATGAATCTTAGGTCTCAGCATATCTTAAGCCACTACTTGAGTTTCAAACAGTTCTTGTCTTAATTTTTCCCTAGCGTCGATAGATATTATCTCAAGTGGATAAAAAATATCGCCCGTTAGGTTTATTTCTATCGGTTCAAATTCGTGTTGTTTTCCGGGATCCTCAACGTAAATTTTGTATTTGCTATTTGTAAGTGCAGTGGCAGATGCAAACTGACCAAGAGCGTTGGTTTTAAAGGCCCTGACAGGGGTTCCGTTTGTATCTATTATTTCAACCAAGATGTTCTGAAGGGTTTTGCCCCGAGGGTCGCGGATAATTCCCAAAACAATATTTGGTACATCAGGAAGAATTGGAAAGCCTGCGTTGAGAGTTGCGCTTGGGGGGATAAAACGAGCGCTTCCTGTCTCCGTCTTTTCTTTCTTTTCAATATTCGCTGTTTCATATTCTATAACCCTTTTAGTAAGCTTGTCTTTTTGGGTTAACAATTCCGCGAGCTCTTGTTCCATCTGTTTAACTTTTAGCATAAGAGCTTCATTCCCCTGGTTTTGTTCCTGAATTTTTTTGACTTCAGCAAGTTCCCTTTTGATTTTTTCAATGTTTCCTTCCGGCATCTTATCGGGTAGTTTTTGGACGCTTGTTACGCTGTCGGCAAAGGACGACTTAATATTACTGAAAAACTTTAATTCGTCCGGGTCTGGCTTAAATGAGGAGCCGTAAAGCTTACTTAGTAAAATATTTCTTTTTTCATCCTGCTGTGATTTTGCTTGGGTATCTATTGTTGGCTCTTGAGTATTATGTGCCGAGGTCCCGAGGAGTCCAAAGCTTGCAAGGTTCACGCCCCTTTTTCTGTAAACGTACATATTCTCGGCGGGTATTGCCCTTACAAAATTTATGATCATTGTATCCATTGGTCTTCCTTCAATGGGGATAAAAGTAAGAGCAACACCAAAAGATGCAAACATGAGCATTAAGGGAATTTTTATAAAAGGATTAAGACCTGAGATAAAAACAATCGTTGTTAAGATGCCAAATCCTAAAAGATACAGGAACTGTTTTACCGTAACGCTCCCAATGAGCTTAAACTTAAATCCCGTAACGTCTTGAGGTATAGGATGATTTTCCATATGTTAGAGCGTATAACGTGAAAATTTTGATTGCAAGATTATCAAAGTGGGTCAGACTAAAGCCCAATCGTGCGTAATGCGTGAAAAGGATTGTATCTCGCGCTTTGTTGCTAAAAAAAAATAATTATGCTTCAATTTAGTTATGGATCCAGATGAGGTTTATAAAAATAAAATTGGCGAAAGAATAACGAGAACTGTAGCAGATGCACTATCAGGCAATGTTATTTCAGAAGACGATGCAAGAACTATAGCTGACTATGTACTTAAAAATATGGATGGCGCAAAAACTAGCGGTGAGATTCTTGACTTCTTAACGGAACTTACGAATAAATATTCCATTTTCAGCAGTCTTCTGACAATCGAACTCGGGCAGACACTTGAGCAAAAGGAGGATATCGCAGTTGAAAAAACTGAAGATCTACTCAAGGAAAACAAAATTGACGAAGCGCTTGCGGTTGTAGGGAAAGCAAGCGATAGAAATGTAAAAGGAGGTCAAAATGCCTAACCCAACAATCCAGGAAGTGGCGCCTCAAACTATAGTTAAAGAAGCAATTCCCCCGATTCCATCGGCAGGATCTTCGGCCGAAATGGCAAAAAAAATAAGAGAGGACTTAGAACAGGGGAATTGGAGGCAGGCGATGGAGTTTATTCGGCGACCAGCAGTTAAAGAGGGAGAGATGAAGGAAAAAATCGAGCAGATTGGCGTTGAGCGTGATGCGGCAACGGGTAAGAAAGCAAGGGGACCAGAAGAGGAAGCCAGATACAATAGGGCAAAGAAGGGAGAAGAACAAGCCAAAAAATTATTAGAGGTTGGATATGATAAGTTAACAAGCACAGAAAAGAAAGCTTTTAGAGATAAGATTTTAGCTCAGGCAATGCGTGACACAGGTCTCAAGGCCCAGCTTGATACTCTAACTACTGATGCAGACAAAAACGCCTTTGCAGAAAGATATCTCAGGGACCCTAAATACTTGGGTGAGGTGCAAAGACTACTTGGTGAGGCAGCTGAGGTGGAAATTGGAATAAGTTCGGAATCGATTGAGGAAGCAAAACAAAAAGCAGAAGAGAAACAGCTTGAAAAAACAGATAAGCAAGCAGACATAGACGATGTAAATAGGAGACTTACTCAAGTGGATGCTCAACTGAATGATTTTGAAAGACCTGCTCCTGGCGCCGCAGGCACCCTTGGGGCAAAAGCCGCAGAAATAGATAGAATTAAGAATAATCTTACAACTATTCAAACAGAACTTGCCACTTACAAAAAGCAGGCAGAATCGGCACAGCTTAAAATAAATCTTTTAATGCAAGAAAGACAGGCTTCTCTCCGACCGGGCTGGGCAGGTCGGCCCATGGGGGATATAGATATAGAGCTCGTTGCAGAAACAGGAAATCGCGATACGGCTCAGACAGAAGCCAACAAAAGAGAGGGAGATCTTCAAGATCTTCCGAGGCTTGAGCTTGAGCAGCAACAACTTGAAACAAGAAGACAGGATCTTGTAAAAGAGCAGAGAGAAAAAGCATTGGGAATGGGCAAGATTGACCTTGACTTAAACAGGAGAAAAGCAGAACTTGAAGACCTTAAGACTCTAAGGGCAAGTCAGGAAGAAGACCTCGCATCTTCATTTGAGAATGTCACTACGAATGCTATTGCGAATATGCTTGAGCAGCAATACAAGGA
>CAYHUY010000023.1:0-8895 GCA_964360265.1 uncultured Gammaproteobacteria bacterium
ATATTGACATCAACCAGTTGCTATCGCAATAATTAGGTGTATGACATTAGTTGCAAAAGATACTTATGAATTAACCAGAGCAATCATTTCAGTTATCGAAACTGGTGTAGTAATTGGAAAGGAATTACTTTTCCCCGGAACCGGAGATGAGAACAGATGGAATAAGGCAAAGAAACGCGGAACACTTAGAAAAACTATTAAAAGACTTGAAAATCAGAGGCTTGTTTCTTGGGAAGAGATTGATGGAGAAATAAAACTTGTTTTAACAGACAAAGGTAAGAAGAAAACGCTTCAGTATAAGTTGGACGATTTGAAAATAAAGAAAACTCCCGCATGGGACGGTTTTTTCCGGGTAATAATATTTGATATTCCAGAAAGTAGGAAAGGCGCACGGGAAATGTTGAGAAAGAAGTTGAAAGAACTTGAGTTTCAACAACTTCAGAAAAGCGTATTTGTGACGCCTTATGAATGTAGAGACGAAATAGACTTTATCAAGAATGTTTACGAAATTGTACCATATGTTTCCTACATTCTCGCAACAGACATTCCGGATATAACTTTCGATATTCCCAAAAGTAAGTAGAGTATTACACACAAAAAATTGCTATCGCAACTGAATGGTGTATTATAATTTGTATCTAATATTCTGATATTGCTCTAATTTAGAATTAAGGAACGGGTTGTCCTACTCGGTTTTGGCGAGGACTTTGTGGGCGCGGCGCTTCCTGACGCTTTTATGTTTAAAATTGTTGGACAAAACAGAAATATTCCCATCCATTTCAAGAATCGCCAGATTAACATCCGAAATTTTTTCTACTCCGTGTTCCCGGACTACCTGTTCTAGTTCATCATGCGAAATCCTAGCTTTTTGCAAATTATGTTCTATTTCTTCCCCCTCATAAATCAACATCAGCGGGTGTCCCTGGAAAAAAGAGGAAATCCTTTTTGACTTAAACACAAGAACCCCAAATATAAAATTTATTACAAATAGACTTCCTGCAGCAATAATCCCCCCAATTAGGGTAGTATTTTGTCCAACCATAGCGCTCTGTACGGCATTGGCGATTAAGAGTATGAACACAAGGTCTGTTATCGATAGCTGGGTAACTTCGCGCTTGCCAAAAAGCCTAATTGCCAGAACTATAAATATGTAAACTGCAATAGAGCGAAATATTATAGAAGTATCCATAGGGTTTATTATACGGGTTTATTATACAACTTTAGCCACCGACACCTTGGCTCGCCCGCGTCTCGGCACTTTTTGGCGGTTGCATTCGAGGTGGCACCCGTTTCCGTTTAAAACTTAATCCAGTTATCTTACCCGGCGGTGTTTCTATTTGGGTTTCAAGCTGCACTTTTTTCTCGGCTTCTTTTCTTGCTTTTTCTTCAGCTTCCAGCTCTTCTTTTCGCCTTTGTTGTTCGCGGGCGTTTTGGCGCTTGACGCCCAGGTTTTCTGCGGAGGATCTAATGTCTTGGACTGCAGTTCTGACTTGATGTCGGCTTACCTCGTCTGTCTGTCTATTACTAAATGGGTTCAAAACGGGCTGTTGTTCGGTTGAAGCCTGGGTAGTGTTGCCGAGGATTTGCGCGTGTTGTTGACGGGCGCTTCTAAGATCCTGAGCGTCTCTCATATCATGAAATTCTCTTTGCCCGTATAATTTTTCGTCGGATGGAACTTGTCCAAAGTCGCCATATAACATTCTGATGTCCTCTGGCGGCATGGGTGGCCTGATTTGTTGTACTACGTTTTCCACTACGGGTTCAGCAATCTTTTCAACGGCACTAGCAATTTTGGCAACCCCAGATAATGGCATATATAAAATTGTATCACACACGATACGGGTAAATAAGCTTTGTGCCTCTTGTTTTTCGAGCCTTGATCTAGTATTATTAGTCAAACGTTTACCTATGAGGAATTATCAGTTGGTTTTACTTTTAAAACGGGATTTAAAGAAAGAGGCAAAGGAAAAATTACTTGGAGACCTTAAAAAACTCTTGGGTTCTGTGAAAAATGAAAAAGTTGATTTTCTTGGAGAGAAAAAACTTGCCTATCCTATTAAAAGTGAGAGAAGTGGAGAATATATTGTAATGAATTTTGAGTCTGACAAGGTAAGTGATGATCTTGCCAACCGTCTTTTGATAAAGGATGAGATACTTAGGCACTTGCTAGTTAGGAACTAGAGATATATATGGCACGAAGTCTTAATAAAGTTAGTTTAATCGGAAATTTGACACGAGATCCGGAATTGCGATATACCCCTCAGGGGACTGCGGTTTGCACATTTAGTATTGCAACGAATAGATCCTGGACAACAGACTCTGGCGAAAAAAAAGAAGAAGCTGACTTTCATAGAATCGTTGCCTGGAATAAACTCGCTGAACTCTGCTCACAGCTTCTTACAAAGGGAAGAAAAGTTTATGTTGAGGGTAGGCTCTCAAATAGATCCTGGACAGGGCAGGATGGGGCTCAGAAATCAATTACCGAAATAGTTATAAATGATATGATAATTCTTGACCCACGGCGTGATGTGCCGCCGGATGCTGAGGAAGTTGTGCCGGCTGAGACTTTAAGCGATGGGGTTCCTGATATTGCATCTGAAAGCCAGGAAAGTCAAGAGAAAGAAATGGAAAAAAATAAGGTAAAAAGCAAAAAAGAGGAGGCATCCTCAAAAGAAGAAGAAATAAACCCCGACGATATACCTTTTTAATATAAAATATTAAGTATAGAAAATAAGAATATGGCGGAAAGAAAAAATTTAAGAAAAACAAGAAGACAACAGGAAAAGGTAGGGGAGTGTTTTTTTTGTAAAGAAAAACAGAATCCTGCCTTTTTGAATCAGGAAATTTTGTCGCGGTTCACAAGTGAACGGGGAAAGATTCTACCTCGTCTGCGGTCCGGAATTTGCGCTAAGCATCAAAGAAAATTAACCCGAGAGGTGAAGAAAGCAAGATATATGGCCTTACTTCCGTATGTTGTAAGCCCGGATTAAAATATTCTTAGCATTAGGTATTCCCATGCGTAAACTTATTTCATTACGAGTTTTCCAGATCGCAATTATTGTTTTAGTAGCCTTATTTATTGGCTATTTTTACGGAACCAGATCGATTATTCTCTCCTGGAAAAGCTATCGGCCCGTTATTGCAATTTCTTCTAAGTCTGCACCAATCGGTGCTACGCTTGACATGAGGCTTTTTTACGAAGTTTTAGATAAAGTAAATCAGGATTATTACGATAAAACAAAACTAGACACAAGAGAATTATTATACGGGGCAATCAATGGAATGCTTGGTTCACTTAAAGATCCATACACGTCATTTTTCCCCCCAAAACAGAATTCGGATTTCAAAACACAGCTTGCCGGTGAATTTACAGGAATCGGCGCAGAACTTTCTCTATCTACCGATAACAGAATAATGGTTGTTGCTCCTCTTGATGATGCTCCAGCCGACAAATCGGGTATTGCCGCGGGTGATATTATTCTTGAAGTTGACGGTCAAGAGACAGCGGGCTGGACTGTGGCCCGCGCAGTTGAGAAGATACGCGGTCCCAAAGGTTCAACGGTTGTTCTTAATGTTTTGCACGAAGGAAAAAACTCAGCAGTTGAAATAAAAGTAGTCCGAGGTTTGATTTTTGTTAAAAGCGTTGACGGTTGGGTGAAAAGTTTTTCATGTAAAGATAGATGTTTGGAGGATAGTCGTGGTTTGCCAATTGCCTATATTCGTCTTTCTCAGTTTGGCGATAAAACAAATGATGAATGGATTTCTGTTGTCAATTCATTAAATCAGAAGATTAACGGGGTCAATAACTTTAAAGGTATAATTTTGGATCTTAGAAACAATCCAGGAGGATATCTCAACGATGCTGTGTTTATATCATCCGAATTCTTAAGAAACGGAGCCGTAGTAATTCAAGAGAATTCCGCAAAACAACAAGAAACCCTTAGTGTCTCGCGTGTCGGAACGTTATATGAGCATCCCCTGATAGTTCTTGTAAATCGCGGTTCAGCATCCGCATCTGAAATTGTGGCAGGGGCACTCCGTGATCATAATCGCGCCAAACTACTTGGTGACACTTCATTTGGTAAGGGTACAATTCAGCAGGCAGTGGACGTTGATAATGGCGCAAGTGTTCATATATCCGTTGCAAAATGGCTCACGCCAGCGGGTTTTTGGATTGACAAAAAGGGCATTGATCCAGATATCCTGGTGAAATATGACCCATCAGCTAGCGCCAAACTCGGCAGGGGGTTAGACAATCAGCTGGAAGCTGCAATCCGCGAACTCCTCAAATAGACAGTAGTAAGTATCTTGTATAAAACATTAAGTATGATTGCCCTTATACTTAATACTTACTTCTTTATACTTTATACTGTCTTTGGTACAATTCGGAATATGAAGTTATATAATACGCTTTCACGAACTATCGAGGAATTTGAACCCCTGGACCCGCCGAATGTTGGATTGTATGCTTGTGGTCCCACGGTTTATGACTATACGCACATAGGGCATCTTCGAAAATATATCAATGACGATATTTTGGTTCGCGTGCTTCGCGCTAATGGATATAAAGTTCGTCACGTGATGAATATTACAGATGTTGGGCATTTGACAAGCGATCAGGATGCGGGTGAGGACAAACTAGAGAAAGGTGCCACAAAACTTGGCAAAAGTGTTCTTGAAGTAGCCAAATATTTTGAGGATGATTTCTGGAAATCCCTAAAGTTAGTAAATGTTGAAAAACCGGATATTGTTGCTCGAGCTACAGAACATATCGATGACCAAATCGCATTAATAGAAATCTTAATTGAAAAAGGATACACGTATAAATCAAATCAGGCAATTTATTTTGATGTCTCAAAATTCCCAGGATACACCAAACTTTCTGGCCAAAATCTAGATGAAAAATTAGTTGGCGCGCGAAGCGATGTTATTGTGGATTCTAAAAAAAAGAATCCTGCGGATTTTGCTTTGTGGTTTTTTACAGTTGGCCGTTTTGAAAATCATACGCTCCGATGGAAAGCGCCATATGGTGAGGGTTTCCCCGGTTGGCATATTGAGTGCTCCGCCATGTCAATGAAATATCTCGGGTTGTCATTCGATATTCATACCGGAGGTATCGATCTTATTCCTGTTCACCATACAAATGAAATCGCGCAAAGTGAGGCTGCCACTGGAAAGCCGTTTGTGAAAACTTGGGTTCACCACGCGTTTCTGAACATTGAAGACAAAAAAATGTCAAAATCGCTTGGGAATTTTTATAAAATTTCCGACTTGGTTCAAAAAGGCTTTAATCCCTTAGCGTTCAGGTATTTAACTTTTCAGGCACATTATAGATCGGAGATGAATTTTACTTGGGAGGCGATTAAGGGAGCAAAGCTAGCCCTTGATAAGATTTATGAGAGGGCTTCTTCCTTCTCACAAGTTCACAGATACGATGATATTGAATTCGAGCGAAGTTTTCTTGATGCGCTTTTCCATGATTTAAATACTCCAAAAGCGCTTTCGATTATGTGGGACATGCTGGGTTCAAATATGGACGATGCAGTAAAGGCCGCAACTCTTTATAAAATGGATGAAGTTTTGGGTTTTAAGATAAGAGAAAGCGCGAGCCATCTTAGGGACATTCCTCAAGGAGTTATGGAGCTGGTTGCCGAGCGCGAGATTTATCGAAAACAGAAAAAATTTGTTCGCGCAGATCACCTTAGAAACAGGATTGAAAAAATGGGCTACGTTTTGGATGATGAAGAAAAGGCCACTCGCGTCTTCCGTAAAATATAACAGTTTTTTTAGCGTGGGGTAGGCGAAATGTTTTTTCCCGAATCAGTTGAAGCAGGGCCTTGACGATCAATAAGCTTTTCAAGATCCTGTGATAGGGCGAGTCCGGGGAAATAAATAATTCGCGAGGCGTTTATAAGATTGTCTTCCTTTAGGTCGGTAAACCCGATAACAATCGCTCTTTGACCAACTTCGAGTTTGGAAAATCCTGATTTCTCAATTTCCCCCTCGTTATACACCCAGGTTCTAGTTGAGGTCTCAATATCTACCGCGAATTTATTTCCTCCGGATGCTATGAAGGTAATATTAAAGTCTTTTGCAACCTTTTCCGTTATTACTCCATCAATATTAACGGGAATATTTGCAGCTCTTGATATAAATCTTGCAAGCAATCTCTCACTATCCTTATTATAAAGACCAATTGTTGAAATAACATTTCCTTCTTTTATGTCAGATATTCCAAAGGATTCTTTTGCTGACGACTCAAACTTTGTCAACTCATCAATGTCCACAGTTCTTTGTTTATTTTTGTGATCTAAAAGTGTAATCTGAGTATTTCCGGTTTTTTTAACTTTCCCAACAAGTCCTCTTTTGTCCACAAGCTTTAGCTCTGCAACTTTTGAGGCGACTAAATCTTTTATTTTTTCAATAGTCTCAATGTCTTTTTCCGTACTCGGCTCAGGCGTTGATGTTTGAGCAAGCGATGAGCCGGGAGTCAATGTAGTCGCTACTGCCAAAACCATAAATGCAATAATACTAAAATAGATTTTTCCCATGAATCAAAATTCCTCCGTATTAAACGTTATTGCTCGCGTGTCGGAAAGAATCTCACCATTTGATGTAATAGCGCGTGTAATAATTATATTTGCACCTGCATCAATAGTGATCGTTACCGAGAATTTCCCATCAGGCGTGGGTTTTGCTGCGACGTCTTCCTGATTCGTTGAGACTACAATCGCATTTTCAGGGTTTGTCTTACCTCTTACTCGTATGGATCTTTTATCGCTAAGTGCTTCATCTTGTGGTTCATCCACTTGAAGAAAGTACGATCTCTCATTAGGAGTAGGTGAGAGAGTTTGGGCAACTGGACCTTGCGCAGTATCAATAGATCTTGTTTGTTGATAGAGCAAGAATATAAGTGTTGTAACTATGAGTCCTATTGCAATTGCAATAAAAACTATTACGATTCGCTCGCGCATAAGAATAGTTCAATATTTTAGATTAAAAGAAATCACTTGTCAAGGAAGGTATCTCTATGATAGGATAGGAAGACAATTATGGAAGTATCAAAAATTGGAAACAAAGGCGTTAAAATTAGGACAAAAAACGCATCATTTCTTGTTAACCCCGAAGGAAAAATTGATGGCGATGTTGTAATACTCACGCAAAAACCACAAGTCTACTCAGACTACAATGGCGTAATTGTCATTGACGGGCCCGGAGAATATGAGGTTTCAGGAGTTAGTATTAAGGGGGAGGCAATTGATGGAAAAGTGCTTTTTGACTTTTTGGCAGATTTCCAAAGGCTCTTAATACTTCCAACAGCATCTATTTCTAAATCAGAGGAGGCACAGGACTATACTGCTACAGTAGTTCTTCTTGATGAGAATTCAAAAGATACAATTTCTCAAATTAGTTCGGGGGTTGTAATTGTGGTGGGGGACGCAGATAGAATATTTAAAGATAAAACCTCGTTGAAAAAGATAGACAAAGTTAATTTAAAGAAAATAGATGAATATAAAGGATTTATTGTTCACCTATCGAAGTAGACAATAACAGCTTATGGCAATCTCAAGGATTCCTCCAAATAACGAAGACGCAGAGCAGGCAGTTCTGGGAGCGCTTCTTATTGATCACGAAGCAATAAATAACATAAGTCAATTGACTAAGCCTGTTTTTTTTTATAACGACAATAATAAGGTAATATTTGAGGCAATGCTAGCGCTTTACGAGGAGAGAAAACCTATAGACCTCTTGACCCTCACCCATGCCCTTAAAAAGAAGAAGCTTTTCGAGAGAGTTGGTGGGTCTTCGTATCTTGCATCATTAACTAACGCTGTTCCAACGGCAGCCAATATTGAGCACTACGCGCACATTATTAAAGAAACCTATATCAGACGGTCGCTTATTAAGATGGCAGCCAGTATGACTGACATTTCCTTCTCTGAAGATAAAGCTTCCGATGAAATCTTAGACACCGTAGAACATGAGATTTTCAGTCTTTCCCAAGAAAATATTAAGCAAGGATTTATTCACATCCGAGATGCGCTTGCTATTAGCTTTGATAAGTTGGATGAGCTTCACAAAAAACAATCCCAATATAGGGGAATTGAGACTGGGTTTGTTGATCTTGATGTACTTCTTTCAGGTCTTCAGGAGTCAAATCTAATAGTTCTGGCCGCTCGCCCGGGGCAGGGGAAAACTGCATTTGTAGTAAATGTCGCTCAGCACATTGCAGCAAATACAAAGCTTGCTGTGGGTATATTTTCGCTTGAAATGAGCAAAGAGGAGCTTGTTGATAGGCTTCTAGTCAGTCAGGCAAATATAGATGCTTGGAAGCTAAAAACCGGTAAACTTTCTGAAAGTGATTTTGAAAGCCTAAGTACAGCGATGGGTGAACTTGCGGAGGCACCTGTATATATTGATGATACGCCGGGTATTTCGATATCCGAGATGAGATCAAAAGCGAGACGTCTTCAGCTTGAACATGGAGTTAAGCTATTGATTGTGGACTATATTCAGTTAATAAGCCCCGGTAGAAGACTTGAGAATCGTGTTCAGGAGGTAACGTTTATCTCTCAATCCTTGAAAAATCTTGCCCGCGAATTAAAGATTCCGGTTTTGGCAGTTTCACAATTGTCTCGCGCGGTGGAGCATAGGGGTGAGCGTCGTCCTCAACTTGCAGATCTAAGGGAATCAGGAGCAATAGAGCAGGATGCAGATGTTGTAATTTTCTTATACACGCAAGACGAAGAATTTACCTCTCAAAGGATTGTAAAAGTTAATGTAGCAAAACACAGGAACGGACCGACTGGCGAGAAAGAACTGCTATTTCGCGGCGACCGCATAAAGTTCTTTAATGTAGATCATGCCCAAACGGAAACCCCAACCGCCAACTAG
>CAYHUY010000024.1:0-8193 GCA_964360265.1 uncultured Gammaproteobacteria bacterium
ATGTTTTTATAGATGCTTTTTTGGACGCCGAGTCATACTCGGCCATCTCCACACTTCGACTTCATTCAGTGCAAGTACTAAAGGATGTTTTTCAACTCACGTTCCTGATCGCGGTCGAGCACTTCCCGACGCTTGTCGCGCCTTTTGTCGTGCTTAGTTTTGCCTTCAACAAGAGCTATCTCTAACTTAAAATTGCCTTTTTTTAAATAAAGAGACAACGGAACAATAGTAAGTTTTTCCTGATCAAGCTTTGATTTTAAAGAAATTATTTCTTTTTTGTGAAGAAGAAGTTTTCTAGCTCTATCTTCCTGATAGTTCTCAATTCGCGAAAATTTGTAAGGGAAGATTTTTCCATTGATAAGATAAGCTTCGCTTCCAGAAATTCGAACATAAGCTCCTGATATATCCCCATGTCCCAAACGAAGCGCCTTGACTTCACTTCCGAGCAAAACAATTCCTGCCTCAATTTTTTCAACAGGCTTGTACGTGTTGGCGTATTTATTAACAATCTTCATGAAGCTATTATATCAAGTTCGGAAAACGCGCAACGCCTCACGTTTAAAGGTCGAAGGAGTAAAGTTTATTATCAATAACTACGAATACTTTGCCTGTCTTCTCATCAACCGCAAAAGAAGTTGATTTTGATAGGTTGCCCCAAAGATATTGATTGTTAAGAGTACCATCTTTTGAGATGGAAATTACTTTGTTGGTTTTTTTGTCAAGAATATAAAGATTTGTATAATCGGTGCTTGTAAATATTATCGAATCAGAAGAGATACCGTCTGTTAAGCCGCTGACCGTAAAGTTATCCTCAGATCCTCGTGTGAATTTTCTGATTTTCCCACCATCAAGTATCCAGATAGAGCCATCTATAGTCATACTAATTGGTTTTTTAAGCAAAATGTCATCTGTAAAATAATCACTTCGCAAGTAAGAATTCGCTTGGTATTTATCTATAGTATTGTTGTCAATACTCAAACCGTATAGATTATTTCCGAAAGCATCAAGCGTGACTGTTTTGTCAGGATTTTCCACAATTACATTTGTGCTCCCATTGCTTTTGTTAGTTCTTGTTATTCCGCTGTCTCCAAGCAAGAATATATAGCTTGCATTTGCTGCAACCGCCTCAACGTTTTTATTTTCAGTGTCAAACTCTTCCTCTGATTCTCCCTCTTTTGACAAAACAAATATTTTTCCGCTGGACTTATTAATTGCAACAAGCGTTTCTTCTTTGAATTGCGCGAAGCCTACGTTTTCAAAGAGTTGTTTTTGATTTGTGACAGTTGAACCTGTGCTCAACTTTCCTATTTCGTTTTCGACTTTTCCTATAAACTCATCGAGCTTTTTTGCTTGATTACTTTTCTCCTTAAGCTTACCTTGATTTTCCTCAAGCGTTTTTTTCAGGGTTTCAAATTCAACAAGAGCAAGACCCTTGTTAAGCTTAATAAGAGCAAGCGCCTCATCATACTTTGGCTGGGTTTCTTGCATAATTTTGGCAAGTAAAGTTTCATATCTTGCGTTTTCTTGCCTACGCGTTTCAAAGATTATGCTTACAAAAAGAATTACTGCAAGTACAACTATTGCAAGTAGGATCAATTTATTTCTGCCTAAATTCCCAACAGGCAACTTATTGAAAAAAAATAAGAAGAGCCCTTTTATTTTATTAAATAAACTTTTCCTTCTCTCTTCCTGAATAGGTTCTTCCTGCGCGTTCGTAATTTGCTGATCAACCTCAATATGCTTATCCGTTTCGGCTTGTGTGTCTTCCTCGACTTTCTTATATCGTAAAACAACCGCAGCCTCAGTGCCGATAGAGTTCTCATGAATAATCGGTGCTAAGGTTTCCGAAATGTCTGAGACCTCAAGATTATCAAGAATTTCTGAGAGTTTTTTAATAGGTACCTTTTTTGAGAAGTCGCTTGTTTCAAGTATGACAGTATCATCCGGTATGAGTTTGCCTGAAAAAGCTATGACTTGTTCTGCTTCTCCTTGGGCAATTGTTCCAATTTTGTCTCCTCTTTTTAACACAGCCACCCCCCCAGACGCGATAACAAGATAAAGAATGTTACCGTTAATGGTTGCCAGCACTATTGAAATATGTTTTTTTTCTGCCGATTCAATCGCGTTCTCAACACTTTTTTTGATATTTTTTAAACTTTTCTCATCAAGTGAGAAATATTCTCTTTGAAGTTTTTCAAATAATTCTTTTCCGGAACTTACAATATTTCCACTAGATTCATCTGACATAATACTCAACACAATATAGAGATTTAAAGTGGAATAGGCTTGAGACCAAGTAGTGTCAGTTGGGCTTGAGACAATTTTTGAGAGCAGAACATTTGCCTCCATGCTATAAGAATACCACCGCCGCAAATAGAAGTGCAATAGTGGCTCCTACATGAACAAGATAAAGGAAATTGAAAAATGGAGAAAAGTCTATTTGATCAATTATTTTATTTAAGTTTCTAATTTGTATAGCAACAATTAAAGCAAAAAGACCATAAAGAGCAATAAGAACAACTAAGCCAATTTTAAAAAGTAAATTTTGATCTGAAAAAAAGCTTACCAGAACACCAACGTTTTCCATTATGGTCCCTTTCCTCCTATCATGCTCGCTATTATACGCACAATTTTTGCCGGATTAGGGGCGCGATCAAATTCAAAATTTGAGAGAGTTCCGGCTGTTTGCATGTGAACGTCCCCGTAGTCAAGAATTGAACGCACTGATCCCACCTGTGAATAGCTTACGTCTTCAATCAGTTCCAGTCTAGTTTCGGCACTATGCTTAAAAAGAATTCCTGAGACATCAAGGTCTATTATGCGCTTATTTGTAACAAGGCCGACATTAAAGTACCAGATTGTAAATTCAACGAGAATAAATCCAATTAGAGCAAGGTAATAAAAAAGGAGCATTACCAGTTGAGTACTTGCTGAAATTTTAAAAAAAGGTGAAAAAAGACCGCCGGCAATAAAAAACACAAGTGGAATCAAAATTAAAATTAGTGTAGTTATAATCCATGGAGCATTAGTAATCAAGGCACGCCTTACTAGAAGAATTACTTCCTCGTCTGTCTCTTGATTTTCAAATTTTACGTTTTTAGGGTATAGGCAAAGAGAAGAGTAAAAGTAAGCTTTCGTTGTTCCTAACGAGACTTTTTCTTGGGATATTTTTCCTTCCGGAGGATTTTCTTTTGGTTTTTTCAAAACGAACTCTCCGGAAAGTTTTATTTCTTCTGAGTCTGGCACGACTATAATTATAAAACAAAAGATCGAATATGCCTAATTTTATTGCCTCTCAACGTTATATAGGGGTCCCACGATCTGAATATTTGCCGGAGCGCGAAGATTAAACCAGTTCTTGAACTCATCGCCTGAGAAGCTTTGAGAGCCTCCGTTTCCCGATACATTAACAGATGTAGTTCTACCACCTGAAAAATCAGCGCTGACAGTAATATCTGATACGTTTGCAAAAGGTGTAATGCCTCGATTTTGAAGCTCTTGCCGAACTCGCGTCTCATCCCATGTGTCTGTTCCCGCAGGATTTGGTTTGTCGGTTTGGTATAGATGTTTACCACACTCATCGTAAGAGCAGGCGCGAGACAGAAGAGTTGCGTTTACGATATCTGCAACTTCAGAGGATCTTAGCCATGCAGTCTTCTTGTCTCCGCGTGCTCCCCAATCGCAATAAAACCACGGCGATTCTTTATCGTATGCATTCGAGGCAAGTTCGGAGAATCCTCCTGCCGAACCCGATGTTGTATCTGTTGCGTGCTTTGTCCAGGAAGTTGCGCTCCAACCCGGAAGTTCGGATGTTGAAAGAACATATCCGCCGTGAGTGGATGAATACCATGCCTTTACGGGACTTCCTCCCTGTACCATAACCCAACCACGCGTGCTATTTACTGCCTCTTCCCACGCGCCTCCTTTTGGCTCAGGTTTAAAAACTTGGCAGGATTGAGTTGTGCATATTGATCCTGAACCATTATTCGTATAGGCAAGAGCATAGGACCTTGCGGCAACAGCCTGAGCCTTAAGGGCCTCCATTGCAAAGGATGCGGGCATCTCATAAATTCTTTTAACGTACTCCTCAATATTAAAAGTTCCATGGCCATCAACGTTTATATTAATATCAGTACTGTAGTCTTTCTTTAACTCGTAATTTTGATAATAAGCGCCAAGTATAGTTTCTGCATTTTGGCCCGCGCCCGCCCTTCCATTTGCCCCGTACTGATTCAGTCCTGTTCTATTTGGTACACCATATGTAAAGAATGCGATTCGAGGGGAAAATCCGGGATCTTTGTCTCTGTCGTCAACACACGCCGGAGCCGCGGTTGCAGCGGAACGTGGGATGTTCAAACCGGCGAGTCTTTGGCCTAATATTTCTTGTTGTTGCGCTGTAAGCTTTGCAATTTCAGAAGATAGTGTTGCCTGGTAATCTCTTGCTCCTTTGACGACTTCTTCAATCTTTGTCTTTTCTGCCGCGAGTGTTGTTTTAATTGCGGCAAGTCTTGTTTCTTCGTCTTCGAGTTTTTCCTTTCTTGTTTCCAAATCAACAAGCTTTAAGGCAAGGGAAGTGATAGTTCCTTTGTCACGATCCGCATCCATTTTTTGATAAATTATTATTCGTGTAATGTTTGCCGCATCAGCACTTGAAATAAATACTAAAAGAGGAGAAAGAAAATAACTCTTAATATAGTAGTCGCGGACGGTTTTGTTAAATATAGTTTTATTTTCATCCAGTTTTTTGTACCCTATCTCGATAAGTTCTTTTTTTTCCGTTAAGTCTCGCTCAACGAATGCAACCTTATCTTCTATTCCCTTAAGTTGTGTCTGCAAGCTTTTCAATTGGGATTCAAGAGGGGCTGAAGCCTTTTGGGACGCAGACAGGGCAGATTGTAATTCGGATAGCTTTTTATTTATGTCATCAAGTTCGTCGGAAAAAACCTGGGGAACAACAAAGAATCTAAAAATGATGGCTATTCCCACGAAGAAGAGTAATAGAATTTTTCTCATCGGAGATTCTATTATAGCAAACGGCTAATTGATTACACCATTAATGATTCTGAAGGAAAAAATTAAAGATTCAACATACTTTTCAGATTCGATACAGGGATCTGGGAGACCACCCCCAACGAAAATTCGAGGATAAGATAAGATGATAAATCTTTGATAATCATTTATAGAGTAGAGAACTCTTAACGGCGATGTAGTTGTTATAGTTTTTATTGCCGTCATGCCATTTATAACAGCTTCTTCTTGCTTTACTCCGAAGTACGCAGGATTACTAGCAAGATAATCATTAAGTAAAATATTGGTGGGATTATTAATGATATAAGCGGTTAAATCGCGGGGGCAATTATCTCTATGTTCGGTGCTAGTAAAAATAAAACTACCTGTTGAGTTAGGGGCGGGGGGCGAAGTTCTATTTGGGTCGTACTGAAGAGACCACGTTCCGTCAGGGCCGGTGAATGTTTCAATCTTAGGTCGAGCATTGGAAGGGGCGGGAGTAAGTGTCTGGTTTTGCGTAGGAGTGATCGATATTCTGGGAGACTTTTCCATTGAACCAAGCATACGATACATAGGGAATACAGTTGTGAAAAGGTAATATAGAACGACTATTGTAATAATTAAGGGGATAAATATAATAAGTAGGAGCAGGATTTTTGTCTTTTTTGAAGGTTGAAAAACAAAGTCGCCTTTAATTGCCTTAAGGTTATCATAAATTAGAAAACTGTAAATAAATCCTAGAGGCGCAAACGCTATAGATATTGCGGCTGGAATGATAATATCCAAATATGGAATATGTAAGAAAGATATTAGCTTTGGGAGGAAGGAGATTCCTGCTTGAAATAGTATCAATATTATTACCAAAACAACAATGTTTAATAAGACAGAAAAAAACCTTCCCTTCACATATTCTTTGCTTTTAAGGAGCGCATTGAAACCGCCAACGCCTTCTGCCGCAAGAATAAAAGTGGCGTTAAAGAACCAAGTAAATAAAATAATACCTGGAATAATAAAAAATAAAAGTCCTACTCCGGCAATCATATTGCCGATTGCGGACATCCACATATAGGGTATTGTTTTTTTGAAGCTTCGCTTAAATGATTCCTTAATTCCTATTCCTTCTCGGTAGCCAACAATGCTTGTTATCAATGCAAAAATAGTCCAGTTTTGAATAAATACAAATAACAACATGAATATTACTGCCAAAATTACTAGTAAGATAATAACTGGAAGTGAAAACTTCGATGCGAAAGCTAAAGCAATCCCTACTGCCCCTGCAATAATTACAAGTGCAGCTATAAATAGTATCTGAAGATAAAATATGAAGCTCATTCCAATTATCGTTTTAAACCTTAGTTTGTAAACTAAGAATGAGTCTTTAAGAAGTTGTATTGAACCAGGAAGTTTTGGTGCAATTTGATTCTCCACTATAAATTTAGTGAAGCATAAAAAGAATGATATTTCAATGGTGGGAGTGAATGTGGGTGCGCTTGGGATCGGACGGCTACCGTTCCATTCTGACAAACCGAATTATAGACCAATTTGTGGGAGTTTTAAAGGAGTGGCAGATTATTTTTAAACAATATCCTCTCGATCTTAATTATTCGCAATGATCCCCTACGCCACCGAAATTTTTTCCATCCAAATACTAGTAAGAGCCTTTCCAATCTGCGATGCCAGTTTTTTAAAAGTCCCCGTGTGTGACTTTATCCGAACATTTGGTGAGTTTGCTTTTGCAAGTTGATACTATTTTGCGAAAAAAATGTTTGTCGAACTAAGGCTAGACAGACTGCGCAGGCGTAGCCTTGACTCTAGTAATCTCTTTTTCTTTAATTGCTTCCTGAACCGTAACAGCTAGTTTTACATCGTCCTTTACCAAATTTTTTAAAGCTGTCATTGCTTCCTCACTCTTTCTGATACCGCCTTCTGTTATTAGATCGAAAGCATTAACAACTGTTTTCCAATGTTCTGGGTCAGATGGCGAGAATTGCATCTGAGTTATTGCTTCCTTGCCAAAACCCTCAGTAATGACTGGGATTGCCTGATCCCATTCTTGGTAACGTCTCTCACTTGAGGCATCTTTTGCTGGGTATTGCTGTTTTGTTTTCTCATGTTTTTCTTTTAATGTTTGTGGCACCAGGTGTCTTTTATTATGTTCAATTCGATAATTTGTTCCACCTACATAAACCGCAACGTAATGTTGGTCAGGGTTGATAAACATTTCAGTGTATAATCCGGTTCCTGTTCGCAACCACTCTTCTCGTTTTGCAGCCTCTTTTCTTGCCCTTTCTTGCGCTATTGCCTCTTCAGTCTGAACCCTTCGAGTTTCCTGTTCTGAAGCCACTTGAGCTTTTTTTTGCTGTGTTTGTCTAAAATGATCTGCTGCTTCCTCAGGAGAAACACCTAACTCTTCAAGAATTTTTAAATCGACTTCTGGTGACACCATCTCTTGTGGTTTATTTAGACCTTCAGTCTGTTCTTTATCTCCTGTATCTTGCATTTTAATTTAGTATATCACACTAGTATATCACAATCAGAATGTTGCTACCTGACAGAGTTTAAGGCATTTTCCAAGCGGCCCACCGATCGTTTACAGTTGCTACTACCACAGAACCATCAAGAGGGAATATCCCGCCGATTGTTGGATGTTCAGGTATATTTCGACCCACTTCAAGCTTTAATTCCCTTGTTTCTCCTCTTGGAATAACCACATTGCCAAGCGGAAAACCTGCTAAAATTATTCTGCCGCTTTTTTTAAGATAAAGTACTACTGATGATTCGAGGGTGTACGGAACTAAAATTTCGCCATCAGATTTATTTTCAAATTCCACTAAAAGATATTGGACTGTGTCAGGAATGTCTCCCTCAAAGCCAGCCGTTTCTTTTTCAATGGATAATCTATTGACTCGAACACTAGCTAACCCTGGTACTTCCATTCTCTCACCTAAGTTAAGGTAGTCAATGTCTGTGGGTCAGGATGGATTCGAACCATCGAACTTCCAACTTATAAGGTTGGCACTCTAACCGCTGAGTTACTGACCCGAGTTTCGATACCTATTATATCAAGACCTATTATATCAAGAATGAGGCTGAAGTTGAAGTTTCCTGCCTAGATAGATCCGCCCGGACCAAGTTTTCCTTCCAGGCCATTGTCTATGGGTGTTTTAAGGTCGCCTAAAACTTCAA
>CAYHUY010000025.1:0-7655 GCA_964360265.1 uncultured Gammaproteobacteria bacterium
TAGGAAATTGGGTTCTCATCCCAAGAAGAGCAGTTCGACTCTGCTACGGGTCACACTTCAGCAAGCTCAGTGCAAGCACCGAGGGGACTTCGCCTGAGGTCACAGCTTCGGAGGATCTATCCATTTCCCATCTTCTTTTATTAAATTTACTAAGGCATCTTTAGCTTCCGACTCATTCACTCTTAATATATCTTCTGCGCCTCTCCTTATTGATACTTTTCCTCCACCTAAACCCATTACTCCGTATTGAGCGTCAGCCGTTTCTCCAGGACCATTCACGATACAACCCATAACAGCAATCCTCATTCCCGCTAAATGATCAGTAACTTGAGTTATTTGATCTGTCATGGTTGGGAGGTCAAATTTAGTTCTCCCGCAACTTGGACAAGCAATTATCTCTGCTTTCGTTGTCCTTAATCCTAACCCTTGCAAAATGTCATAACAAACAGACAATTCCTCAACTGGGTCCTCCGCAAGCGATACTCTAATAGTATCCCCGATCCCTTCTGACAATAATGTTCCTATTCCAAGTGTTCCCTTTATTCTTGCTGCTTGGTCTTTACCCGCTTCGGTTACTCCTAAATGTAATGGGTACTCCATTCCCTCCTCATCCATTCTAATTGTCATGAGACGATTCGCCTCTTGCATTACAGGAACTCTACTTGCTTTTAAGGAAACCACTAAATCCTTGAAGCTATGTGCCTCACAAACCCTAATATATTCCATCGCTGACTCAACCATTCCTTGAGGTGTATCACCATACATTACCATTAGTCTCTCAGCAAGACTTCCATGATTAACACCAATTCTCATTGCAACACCATTTTCTTTGCAGGATTTAATTAGAGGCGACATCGTCTTGTCAATTTCATCAAGCTGCTCTGCAACTTCAGTCTCTGTATATTCCTCATGCCTATCCATTCTTCTGTGAAAGACAAATAACCCTGGGTTAATACGAACTTTTTCCACATATTTAGTTGCTTCTAAAGCAATATTTACTCCTTGATGGTGAACATCAGCCACCAATGGTACATCCCTGTAACGACTCCTCAGCCCTTTTTTTATGGGGCCGGGGGCCTCAGCGTCTTGTAAAGTAGGGGTAGTTAATCTAACTATTTCTGCACCCCTGGTATGAAGTTGAATTATCTGATTCGTTACTTTGTTTACGTCTCGTGTATCCTCTGTGGTCATCGACTGAACGGCAATAGGAGCATCTCCCCCGATAGTAATATCTCCTACATGAACTTGTCTTGTTTGCTTTCTTTGAAACTTTTCCTGCACGTTGTTATTATGCCACCGATTCTAGTATCCTGTGGTAGTTAGGAAAGAAGGAGACTCGTGTTCTAGTCGGCGGCGATAGATTACCATCTAAGACAATTTGTGCTATAATATAGGCCTAATTTATGGGTAGAGAAAAACTATTAATCGAGGGCGATAGGTTCGCCGCTCAGTACAGCGAGGGTCCGGGTAATGCTTACGCCTGGGGCAAAACCGCAAGGCTTCTTACCGAATCTTACTTAATGGCTACGCTTCAGGAAACGGCGGGGAATTTTTTAGCCGTAGATCTTTGCTGCGCATACCCTATCTATGGCCAAATTATGACAGGTCAGCATAAAACCCGGTCCAGAACGGAAACGCACAAAGTCACGGGTGCTTTCATTGACGATTTACAAGGTGCGCGTAAGAAAAATCAGTTTCCGTCAATACAGGGCCTTGACGATCCATCTCTTAGGAGACTTAGAAACGAACTTTCGCCAAAAGATTCACTTACCCGACAACTTATGGAAAGTACTCTGTTCGACCTTGTTTGCGTAGAGTCTTCCGTTGGCCTTGATGAGAAAACGATTCGCGAAAGACTTTCTCATGGGTTTAGATTTTCTACAAAAAGCTATGAGGTGAAAACAGAACCGCCCGGACATATTCCGAACGATAAAGGAACATGGCAATACATGGTTCCTGTGGAGGAAGGAACAACATTCAAAAAAGACCTGACAATGATAGTAGGTGGGAGGAATGCTGACGCTTTGATTGATGACATGGTAGAATATTTTGCCCAAAAACTTGCAGGCGGCACTCGCGGCTTTCGTGTTGTTAGCTTAGATATACAAGATTTAAAATTTATATCTCAAGAAGCCGAGAGAAGTTTTCCTAAAAGGTACAGAAACACAAGATTCTTCAGAGGCGGCAGGAATGGTAGTAGACACATACAGGCAGACGTGCGCTATCTGCCATTTGGGGATAATTGTGTTTCTTTCTTTTCTTGCATTGAGGGCTGGCCATTTTATGGTACTAATTTTGAGCCTGATGATCATATTAAAGTAGCGCAGCGGATTGCTCAAATTCTAAAACCGGGAGGACGAGGGGTCTTTTTCCCATGGTCTATGCAAGCAGAAACAGATGAACACAGAGCAATTCTTGAGGCAGTTGAAGCCGTATGGAAAGAAAAAGGAATTACAGTATCAAAAGCATATTTTGAGCGTGATCAACTTAAGGGCAATATGAGCAGCAGGGAATATGATTTAGTCCACCGTTCCCCTGTTTTTGCTGAAGGCAAAGATAAGTTTGTATCTCTCGTTATTGAAAAACCAAAGGCTGCTTAGATCTTCCCTGCAACATCCCACGCAGTTATCATCCCTAGGAGCTTTTCGTCGCGTTCTCCGTGCTCCGTGATGTAAACTACCGCTATTCTTTTCCTTTCACGCAATCCCTCCTGAAAAAGAGCCTCGATTTCAACCAAAAGAGTATTTCTTGGAACAAATTCAAAATATTCACTTTTATGCTTATCGAGTCCGATAAATTCCTTAAATTCTGAAATTTTTGTGTCTTTCATAATTATTGTCTCTTTGTTATGAACAAGGTACGAGAGTATTGTATTCTCAGAAAACACTCCAATCATTTTATCACCATCCATTACGGGAACATGGGTATACGTTTTATCATTCATCTCTTGCATCACCTCAATAGAGTTTGCCAGAAGGGTCGTAGTGTAAATAAACTCTCTTCTTACTGCTATGTCTATTGCCTTTTTTGGGTGCAAAGCCGCATCTCTTATCTCTTCATACTTTTTGATTATAAATTCATGAAGGATTATCAAGGGGTTAGCGCGGTCAGGATATGGATTGTGGACTAAAAGATTTCTAAGCTCTGCGAATAATTTCAGATCTTTATAGGAGGCTGAAAAAAGTCTATTTTTGTCTGACATTTGACGCAAGAGCGCTCCATGGTCAATATAATCTTGCGCGTTTAAAATTCTGCGCATATAGTGATCTATCTCGTTATAAATTGATAGAAATCGTGAACTCTGATCCTTTTGCTTCATGCTTGAAGACATTATACTACATGCTAGTCGGCGGCGATGGGGGTAGGAGTAGTAATGTTTCGGGATGGAGCTTGCTCGCCTTTGATCTCCACAAGGCCGGGAATATTTTTGGTTAGGGCAACTTTTAATACATCATCCATGTGAGAAACAAAGACAAATCTAAGATCGCGAACAACTTGTTTTGGCACATCTTCAAGATCTTTTCTATTGTCCTTAGGTAATATTATAGTTCGGAGTCCTGCGCGGTGGGCAGCAATCAACTTTTCTTTCACTCCACCTATCTCAAGAACTCTACCCCTAAGAGTTACCTCTCCCGTCATTCCAACCAGGTGATTCGCGGGAATTTTGGTTAAAGCAGAAACTAAAGCCGTAGTGATTGCTGTTCCTGCTGATGGACCATCCTTTGGTACTGCGCCTTCTGGAACATGAACATGTACGTCCATCTTGTAATAAAAATTCTCTTTGATTCCAAACTTATGAGCGCGCGATCTGATATATGACATTGCGGCCTGACATGACTCTTTCATCACATCCCCAAGCTGTCCTGTTAAAATAAGCTGTCCTTTTCCGGGCATGAGCGCAACCTCGATGAACAGTATCTCTCCCCCAACCTGTGTCACTGCAAGTCCTGTTGACATTCCAACTTCATCTTTCTTCTCGGCAATTGAGGCTGAAAATTTTGCAGGTCCCAAAAATTTGGCAAGGGTCTTAGCGTCAATAATTGTCTTTCCGGTCTTTTTTTCTGCAATTCTTTTGGCAATTTTTCTAAAAATTGCGGCTAGCTCTCGCTCAAGATTCCTTACTCCCGCCTCTTTTGTGTAACGTTCTATTATAGAGTGAATTGCAGAATCTTTTATCTCAACGTTCTCTTCTTTTAAACCATGCGCTAAAAGTTGTTTTTTGATTAAAAATCTTGTAGCAATATTGAATTTCTCATCCTCCGTATATCCTGCGAAATTAATTATCTCCAACCGATCCCTGAGCGCCGGAGGAATGGTGTCTAAAATATTTGCCGTAGTAATAAACATTACATCTGATAAATCGAAGGCAACATCAAGATAATGATCCGAGAATAAATCATTTTGTTCAGGGTCTAGAGCTTCAAGAAGAGCCGCCGAGGGATCTCCGCGATAGTCTGCGCCAACTTTATCAATTTCATCAAGCATGAATACTGGATTATTTGTACCGGCATCCTTAATCCCCTGAATAATTCGTCCAGGGAGCGCGCCAACATAGGTACGTCTATGCCCGCGGATTTCAGCTTCATCCCGAATTCCACCAAGCGAAACTTTCACGAACTTTCGGCCTAGCGCCCGCGCTATAGATTTACCAATAGAGGTCTTTCCAACTCCGGGTGGTCCTACAAAACAAAGGATTGGTCCTTTCATTTTTCCGGCAAGTTTATGAACCGCCAAATACTCAACTATTCTTTCTTTTGCTTTTTTTAATCCATGGTGATCCTCTTCAAGAATTCTTTCTGCCGTGACTATATCAACACTATTCTTTGATTTCTTGCTCCAGGGAAGCGCAACCAAAATATCAAGATAGTTCCTTATGTATCCTGCTTCAGGATTGTATGGAGTAGTCTGGGAAAGCTTTTTAAGTTCTTTTCTCGCTTTTTCCTCAACCTCCTTTGGCATACCGGCGTCTTTTATTTTTGCAAGCAACTCTTTTATCTCACTGTCTTCCTCTGACTCCCCCAATTCTTTTTCAATAGTTCTGATTCTTTCTTTTAAGAATGCTTGTTTTGCGCTTTTCTCAAATTGCTCGGCAGTTTTGCTTGAGATTTTTCGCTCAAGTTCTAAAACTTTTACTTCGCGCGCTAAAAATTCTGAAACCTTCTCAAGTCTTTTTTTAATATCTATTGTTTCTAGAAGATCTTGACGTTCTGACCCTTTAATATCAAGCGTTGAGGCAATCTGATCAGAAAGTTCTGCGGCTGTTACTTCAGACATAATATTCATAAATACTAGAAAGTCAGCCTGTTTCCCAAGGCTTAAAGCTTTTTTAAATTCACCTATCAAGTGATTTGAGAGGGCTTTTATTTCCGGCGCATCTTTTTGTTCTTCTTCAATTTCTTCTACCCTCGCCAAGAAATACCCTGATTTTTCATGATATGAAACTATTCTGGCCCGCGATAACCCGCGAACGAGAGCATTTACTTCACCGTCTGTTCTTATCATTCTTTCGATATGTGAAACCGTACCCATTGAATACAGGTCTTGTGGATCAGGGTCGTTTTGTTTTGGATTTCTTTGAAGAACAAAACAAACAACGCGCTCACCTGCAAATGCAGATTCCAAGGCGGCTAAACTTTTAGGTCTACCAAAAGTAAGAATTGATTCTGTGTGAGGAAAAACAATTCCGTCACGAATTGGTATTACTGGAATTAGCTGTTCGTTTCGTTTGCCCGAAAGCTGTATCATATATTTAATATTAGCAGTATAACAAACCTTTTGCTAAAATGTCAACCCCGATTTAATCTGGCCCAAGGACCTTACTTAAACCTACTATACTTCACCACACATAAACTAGTCAAGTCTATGCATATTGTTGATTGATAGTAAGTTAAACTTGTTGATACAATATTTAGCCTATGCCAAACAGCAAGCTACTTATCCTCCTTCTTATTGCATTTATAGATTTACTGGGCTTTGGAATAGCAATTCCAATCTTGCCTCTTCTAATTAAAGACGTAGGGGGAAACCCTTTTTTGGTGGGTGTTGTAATTGCTCTTTTTTCCCTCTTCCAATTTATTTTTTCTCCAATTTTAGGACGACTTTCTGACAAATACGGGAGAAGACCAGTCTTAATAATTAGTTCAATTATTAATTCCCTGTCATATTTTTTGATTTTTTTCTTTCAAGGGTTTTGGATAATTATTGCGGCACGTATCATTGCAGGAATTGGAAGTGCCAACATATCTGTAGCACAGGCATATGTGGCGGATACCACAGCATCACATGAAAGAACTAAGGCGATGGCACTACTTGGAGCTGCTTTTGGTTTGGGTTTTATATTTGGACCTTTAATCGCAAGTGTTGTTTCAGGACTATTTGGAAGCACTGCTCCGTTCTTGATTCCAGCACTTCTATCTTTAATTAATACATTATTAATTCTTGTAGTGCTGCCGGAATCAAATAAGGTCCTGCAAAAACATATCAAGATTGAATTAATCAATATAAGAGTAACGCGTGAAGTCTTACGCCCAAAGAATATGGCATTTCTTATGTTTCTGTTCTTTTTTGTAAATCTAACGATTGCCTTAATAATTGGTGTTTTCCCTCTATACGCGCAGCAGAGATTCGGCTGGAATGAAGCACAAAACGGATATTATTTTGCTCTAATTGGGGCAGGCTCTTTTATTACGCAAGCATATCTCATCAGGCTTCTATTGAAAAGGTTTACAGAGGCCGCGATTATAAGACTTGCGCTTCTGGTATTCGGACTGTCAATTGTTGGCGTAGGCTTATCTCCCAGTGGATTAATAACCTATATCCTGGGTCCATTTTCTTCTTTTGGATTCAGCCTCCTAACTGTTAACACCCAGAGTCTAATATCTCTTGAGTCAACAGAAGACAAACAGGGAATGGTATTAGGCGTTGCGCAATCTTTTGCCTCGCTTGCTCGTACAATAGGGCCGTTAATCGGAGGGGCAATGGCAACCTTTAATTTAGGACTCCCATATCTTGCCTCAGGATTTATGTCGCTTGCCATTTTACTTTTGGGGGGAAGTTATCTCAGGTATATGAAAACTCGCGAAAAACATAGTGTAAAATAAGCATTGACTGGAAAAAGAAATAAATTTATGATACAATTTGTTTGTTAGTGTTATTTAACTCCCTTTATACAGTCGCGTTTCCTAAAAGAAAGAACGTCGAATAATAAATGGGTAGATCAAAACGCTTAAAAGATTGGAGGTGATTTACACATGAACAATAAATTATTCGTAGGGAGTCTTTCTTGGGGAACAACCGAGGACGCACTTCGTACTTTATTTGCACAAGTCGGAACGGTAACCTCTGCAACTATCATTACTGATAGATACAGTGGAAAATCTAAGGGCTTTGGGTTTGTTGAAATGGCTTCTCCTGAAGAGGCACAAAAAGCAATCGCTGAGCTCAATGGAAAGGACTTAGACGGAAGGCAAATTACGGTTTCTGAGGCTAAACCTCGTGAACCAAGAGACAATCAAGGCGGCGGAGGAAATTACCGACGCGATGACAGAAGAAACGATAGACGCGGCGGAAACAACTACTAATCTTCTAAGTCTCGCTTTCTATTTTATTTTCAACGGATTCTTACATCTGTATGTTTTAGTGCCCAAAAACTGGCT
>CAYHUY010000026.1:0-7594 GCA_964360265.1 uncultured Gammaproteobacteria bacterium
AACCATGTTAACTCAATCCGCAGAACACAAAATTAGCTTGAAGCATCTGATTTGTTGACAATAGCATTATCTGCAGGGTAAACTTCGCATATGTCGAATGTAGAAAGACCCAATTTGTTTGAAAGAACGATTGGATCACATAGGTTTGGATTCTGTAGGGGCCTTGATTGAATCAATTGATAAAGAGATGCCAAAGCTGCTGCCTGGTATGCACTTCAGGCAACAGCAGAATTAGGGACAGCAGGAGCTATTACTTATTCAAGTGTTAAATCTCGAAGAAGAAGCTAATATAATTAGGAGCTTTTAATTTCCTTCGCAATTAGGTCCGCAATGGATAAAATTTCAAGTTTCCCAAATCTCTTTTTAGGGGGTACGGGAATTGAATCGGTAACGAAGATTTTTTTTGCTTTCGAATTTGAAAGCAATTCACTTGCGCTCCCACTAAAAACCGGGTGAGTTGCAAAAACATAAACTGCATGCGCCCCATTTTGATCCAATGTATCAATTGCTTGATTGATTGTTTTACCCGTTGAAATTATATCGTCCACGATAAAACATTTACCGCGAATATTTCCCTCATATTCTGCAACCCGGACTTCTCCACTTTCATAATTCCGATCCTTATTTATCACAACCTGATTAACCCCGCCCAGAAGTTCATCTACAAGTTTTAAACGCCGAATTCCTCCCATATCAGGCGAGACGATTGTAATATTATCTTTTGCGGACTCGATATTTTTTATTTTTTGGGCAAACATTGAAAGCGCTGAGAGACTATGAACTTTGATTTTAAACATTTCAGGAATCTTAATTGAATGCGGATCAACCATCATAATTTCTGAGAGTCCTGAATCCTGAACCATATTTATGATGATTTCAAGCGGAACAGCCTCGCCCGTCCGGAACATATGATCTGCGCGCATATAAGGGATATAGGGGATAATACCAATTACTTTATCTGCTCCATTTTTATTTAAGGCATCAACAATAAATGATAATTGTAGAACAGCACTATCAACTGGAGACGAGATAGATTTAAGCAAGTAAACCTTCTCTCCGCTTATTTTGGTAGGGATTCGAACACGTTGTTCGGAATCCGGAAAAACTATTATTTCAGGGTAAATGACTTTTGTATCAAGTTTTTGACCTAAACTTTCGGATAGGCCTTTATTTAAAGAGTCACCAACAATAATCATGAAATTTCCTAAATCTTAACGGCCTCCGAATAGATTACCTAAACCACCCATTTCCTGCATTTTTTGAGCCGCTTTTTTCTGTGCTTTTTCAATTGCATCGTTAAGAGCGTCCCGTAAATCAGAATATTCTTCATCGTTTATCTTTACCGAATGAATTTTCATATCGGCAGTTAGTTCCACCTTTGCTCTTCCTTTTTCCTCAGTAATTGAAATCTCCTTCAGGGCGCTCTGAAGCTGTTGCGCCTGCTTTCTTAGTTCGTTTAATTCCCCCAAACCTTTTAGCGGGTTAATCATAATAAATCACCACCTTTATAAAGACATTATAATCTTATTTTGCAGCCATTTCTACAATTACATGAATATTTCTGTTCAAAATTTCCGAAGCCCGCTTATCAATAATTGCGGTTGTTTTTGGGTCATTAAGTTTGTCTCTGTGGAATTTATATTTTGTTTCAAATTGAACGTTCTCATCTAAAATCGCAATAAGCCGGCATCCCCTGAGAATTCCTGCTATCGAATGATTGTCTCGCTTAACAGCGCTCAAAAGCGCCGCCATAAAGTTATCGGATATTATATTTTCCGAAAACATATCCTTGTTGTTATCTTCGCTTTTTGTTTTTTCTTTATCTGGTTGGGGCGTACTAGGTGAGGCGTGCGACTGCTGTTCTTCGCGCTTATTCTGAACTCTGCCCGCCCCGCTTTGCTTGTCGAGGCCGGGGAATTCTGAACTATGAGTTCCCTCAAGGCACCATTCAATAATCACAAGTTCCAGAGGCAATTGAGGCAAAACTGAAAACTTAATATCCCGATAGCTCTCGTTTACCATCGCAAGGAGTCTTTTCAAATCAACCATCGTTTGACCTTCGATATCTTCCGTATCAGAAGCGAGCCCAGCTCTCTTTAAAACTAGATCATGGAGATAATTTGCAATTCTTTCTGTAACGATTTTGAAATCGCTCCCCGTTTCCGCGAGATTCTGTGTCACCATAATTGCTTTTTTTAGATCTTTTTGAAAAAGTGCTGTTAAAAGGTCCCGAACAGAACTTTCAATACTCCCCGTTTTATACGCTCTTTCAAGCAGATCTTGATTAATTTTACCTGTTGCGATTATCGAAAGCTCCTCAAGTATTTTTGCGCCGTCGCGAAATGAGCCTTCCGAAAGACCGTAAATTTCATCCAAAACACTCTCTTCAACATCAAGTTCTTCACCCATAATTATTCTTTCAATCGAACGGAATATTTCTTTTTTTGTGGGTTTTTGGAATTTGACTTGAAAACATCTCGATATAATCGTTGCTGGAACTTTCCCCTCTTCTGTTGTACATAGTACAAAAACTGCATGAACTGGTGGCTCCTCAAGGGTTTTCAATAGCGCGTTAAAAGCGTCCGGTGTCAACATGTGGACCTCATCGATTATGTAAACTTTTTTCTGTAAAGACGATGGCGAGAATTTTATTTTTTCGCGCAGATCTCGCATCTCATCAATACCACGATTTGAGGCCGCATCAATTTCTAAAACATCAAGATTGGACCCATTTGTTATTGACACGCACGCATCGCACTTATTACACGGCTCAATAGAGCCCTTTGTCCGCTTCTCGCAGTTAATTGCTTTTGCTAAAATCCTTGCCGCCGATGTTTTACCAAGACCCTTTGGACCGGTGAAGAGGAATGCATGAGGAAGTTCCTTTGCAGCCAGAATTGACTCAAGTTTGTCACGAACCTCTTTAAGATCCAACTCCGAAATTGTCTGCGGCCGATATTTGCGATAAAAAACCATACTGCGCTTCGCTTTAAATCCGAAAGTCGAATATCGAAATTCGAAACAAATTCAAAGGTTTAAATATTTAATATTTCAAACATTACTTATTGTTTCGTACTTAGAATTTCGTGCTTCGGATTTTCATTCTAGTGGTGCTGCCCTAACAAGTGTAGTACTCCGTGCTCTACGAGCTCGGCTATTTTATCATCAACTAACATTTTCTCTAAAGCCGCCTCCTGTATAACAACAGGATAAGAAACCACAACGTCTCCTAAATATAGTTTGTCAGAAAATTGAGGAACATGTTCTCCCTCGGTTTGGGAAAATGACAGTACGTTTGTAGTTTTGTCAATACCACGGTATTTCTTGTTCAGCGCCTTCATCTTTCTATCCCCAACAATTGCAACAGAGACCTCCATAGCGCTAACTACCCCTTGCATCTTTACTGTTTCGGCAACCACATTCTTTATCTTTTTTCTATTAACTTTGTACCTGCTCTCAACGTAAATTGGAACCGAAACATCCATAAATTAGTCTATCTTGGCGCGTTTATTCTTGCAAATTTGCGATTCAATTCTTTTCTAAATTTTTTCGCCAAGGACGGTTTAAGATAGTATTCCCTCTTTTTCATTTCCTGGATAATGCCCTCAGACATTACCTTTCGGGAAAACTTTCGGATCATAGCGTCCGGTGAATCTCCACTTCCTCTTTTTACAAAAACCATAAATTATACACCACCAATCTTGAAATTCGAAATACGAATATCGAAATTCGAAACAATAGTTAATACTTGAATATCAAATTTTAAAAATTTGAATTTGTTTCGTGCTTCGGATTTAGAATTTCGTGCTTTTTATTATACTCCAAAAAATCCTTAATTAGAAGCCTAAATTTTCTCGTGAGACTCAACCGGTCCAATCAGGTGAAAGTGAAGATGGTCTATAATTTGTGCGCCGCCGCCATTGGTTGCCACCCTAAACCCGCGGCTCACAAGTTTTTTATCATCGACAATTTTTTTAACTCCCAGAAGCATTGACGTCAATACCTTAGAATCATCTAAATTATACAAGTCTTCAAAATGCTTCTTTGGAACTAAGAGTATATGGACCGGTTTTAACGGATTAATGTCGGCAAACGCAATAATATTTTCGTCCTCAAAGTCAAACTCTTTGGGAATTTCCTTTCGAACGATTTTACAAAAAACACAATTCTCCATATGCATCTAAAATCTTATTTATTTATACGAAGCGCTATCATAGACGCTAAAGACCTTCCGTATCGCTTTATTTCACTGAGGTCATCCCAGGTTTCCCTTCTAAAATCATTCTGTAAATCATTTAAGAAATCTCTTTTGCCATTACAATTTATACAATGTCCTTCAGACTTCGGTCCATCGGACACTTCAATCCTCCAGTGATGAACACAGTCTTTATGGATTATCTCACCCTCTCCATTTCCACTATCTGCTTCTGGGTCATTTGAAAAGCTAATAATGAAAGGTTTTTTAAGGGTAGGCACAATTCTCTTTCTTAATTTGCTGTTGTCCATATCAATAATAGCAATATCTGCTTGCTTGATTATTTCAGCAACTCCGTTTGTATTGTTTGCATTTGTTTCAGTTTTTACAACGGTTGCAACTTTTCCGATTTCATTTCTGTCTCCAAATACAGCGCCTACTCCCCCGGGAGCTAATTTTTCCCGTAGCCGCCTATGATATTCCTCAGCTTTTAATAAACTGTCTACTACTATTACGACTCGTGACCCCGCGAGACCATATACTAATTCCGCTACGGCTTGGGCGCCTGTCTCAGTTGTCGGCCTAAGAATTAAGCCTATTCTTCCCTGACCTCGCAAAAATTCGGCTGTTCTTGCAAGGATTGCCTGTTGATTGTTGCTAAGCAATGCTGCAAACTGCTCCCCTCCGGTATTTTCTAGTACTTCAATTCTTGCCATATACGCGAAACTTTGACTCATATTGTATTAATTTTTCACTAAAACTTCAATATCTAAAAACCCTCTAAATATTATTATATGTTCAAAGTTAATAAGCCTCTGAAAGTTCCAAAGAGAAAGAGAAGGAGATCTTAGCCTATCGGCCAATTTTAAATTCTATTGCATCCCCATCTTGAACTATATAGTCACGCCCCTCAAGCCTTGCTTTACCCTTTTCTCGCGAACCTTTCCAGCCGCCACATTCGATAAAATCATTGTATGAAATTGCTTCTGCCTTTATGAAATTTCTGATGAAATCTGTGTGTATTTCACCGGCCGCGTCCTGGGCATTCGTACCTTTTTGAACTGTCCATGCGCGAACTTCTTTCACACCTGCTGTCAAAAATGAAATTAAACCAAGTTCTTGGTGCGCCATTTGTATCAAACGTTCAAGCCCACTGGCATCAAGCCCCAAATCCGAAAGATATTGCTTCTGTTCTTCTTCTGATAATGCCGCGAGTTCCTCTTCTATCTTTGCCGATATTACGATAATCTTGTCTTTATCTTTCTGCAAAAGGTGAGAATATTCGCTTGTTAGCTTTTTAATGGAATCGGTATTATATTGACTTTCCGCTACATTCAAAACAATTATTTCAGGTTTTTCTGCCAAGGGTTCACCTTTTGAATCTAAATCGGCAAGACCAAGTTCGGTCCTCACGATTTCATAGTCACTTTTTGCCCGCCTCGACTCGCTCGCCTCGCTGCGAAGCGGGCTGTCGCTTGTCGACGAGAGGCGGGGATCAACATTATCTTCGTATCTAACCACATCTTTGTCTTCAAACACACGGACAACATGAGCAATAATTTTAACTTCACGAATATGGGATAAAAATTTATTTCCAAGTCCCGCGCCTTCAGAAGCTCCGCGAACTAAACCTGCAATATCAACGAATTCAACTGTGGCTGGTTTTATAGGTGGCAAACTATTCATCGCGTGTTCGACTTTTGTAATTTCGGCAAGTCGCGTCAATCGTTCGTCTGGGACCGGAACAATCCCAATATTTGGTTCAATCGTGGCAAAAGGATAATTTGCCGCCAGAGCTGCTTGCCTTTTCAAAAGCGCATTAAACAACGTACTTTTGCCCACATTCGGCAGCCCCACAATCCCTACTGATAAGTTCATATCCCAACTTTTCCTTTCATTTCTTTAATCTTTCTTCAAAGTTAATGTTTTCCTATGTAATTTTTGAATAAAATCATCGAGTATTCTCAGATGATATAACGCCTGAGATTTATTATTAAATACGGGATCTTGCTGCGGAACAAGCGATTCGTTTAACATTGATAATAATGATGAGTTATGAGTTACTCTACCTCTATAATCGAAGACTCTTTCAAGTTTCTCAAGCTCTTCATTTTTTATTCCTAATTCGCGGAATCTAATATCATAGCCGTAAAAATACACACCTTTACATTCATTTTTAAAATCTTGAAAATTAATTGTTTCTAACATTTCTTGGTTGCTATTATATTTTTTATTAGGTCTCATTTTTTCTCCGATTTTTTTAAAACTAGGAGCTATGCCCTCTTCTTCTAGCTCTGTAAGTCTTCGTTTTGCATATACTTCAAAACCAGTGACCATAAGAGGAAATGTAAGATTTGCAATTAAAGTATCAAAGATGTAACCTTCTTTTGACTTTCCACTATGTAGAATTCTTATTGACTCCTTTGTTTCCTCCCAAGATTCAAGAGCAGTAGATTCAAGGATTGTTTTTGCTCCTTGCCTCACTTTTATCCCCATAACACGAACTCCTGCGTCGCCAACTTGCACAACACTTCCATCCTTTGCTACGCGAAATATTTTGCTTGAAGGAATTCCATTTGCACTCATTAACTTACCGCCTTCAGTTTTTGGCCCAACATGTAATTTAATTTCCGTCGGTGACCACGAAAAACCAAAAAATATTTTTTTGCTTGGTTTCACGCTTTTTAAGTCTACGACAGCAACTCGCGTTCCTGTACCTGGAGAAGAGTGATAAAAGTGTATCTCTACGTTATCCGTTCTTTCTAGGCGAAAATAATGTCCACCAGAAGGCATCTCAAAAATAATTCCCCCAGGAATATTCGGGTCAAAAAGATCTGCTTCTGAAGTATAGTTGAAAGTCATAGTTCCTTCTGACCTTTTAACGGCCTCGCGAATTTGTTCCAATACTTCTGGTGATAAATTTTTCATAGGTCTTTACTTTTCTTAAATTTGGCAAAAGAAATTTAAGCCTAAATCTAATAGTTAGAACGGTGTGATGAAAATCCCGACTGATAGGTTCATGAAGCTAATTATAGCAGGTAATTATGAAGTTTGAACAGAAATGTTCTTGGGGTTAAAGGCGGGAATATTTTCAGTTGCGTCTAAAATTTCTATTCCTAAAACTTTACCATTTTTATCCTCATCCACAACAACAGAAGGAGATATTTCACGACTTGCATCGTATTTTCCTTTCGCCAACTCTATATACATAGCATCTACTTTTGAGTCATATTTAATTTTCATATTTACTTTTTGAGATAATAGGCCGTTATTATTGTAATTTGTGAGCCTTCCGTCTTTGTTATTATCTCCAATATCTTACCACCAATCTTTCTTTTCCGCAACTTCCTATTTTTGAAACTTGAGACTAAACTTGAAGGATTCATAACCGCTTCGATC
>CAYHUY010000027.1:0-6752 GCA_964360265.1 uncultured Gammaproteobacteria bacterium
TTTTTTGACAGTTCTTTTTTTAGATTCGAGAAATATTTTGAGCGCTCTTCCTTGTTCTGCGGCAGCTCTTTGTCACCGGCAGCATTAATTGCGCTACTAATCCATTTACCCACATTTCCCATATCTTTTTCTTTCATTCCGCGAGTTGTAATCGCGGGTGTTCCAAGTCTTATCCCTGAAGGGTAGAAGGGCGGCATAGTATCACCCGGAACACCGTTCTTGTTTACTATGATACCCGCAACTTCAAGAGCGAAAGCTGCAATTGCACCATTGCAATTTTTGCTACGAAGATCAATTAGGATAAGATGATTGTCTGTGCCGCCGGAAACAAGTCGAAACCCGTTTTTGATCAAAACCTGAGATAAAGCCTTTGAATTGAGGACAATTTGCTTAGCATATTTTTTAAATTCGGTCGTGTCCGCTTCTTTTAACGCAACAGCAATTGCGGCTGTCTGATTATCATGCGGTCCTCCCTGAAGTCCCGGAATAATTGCACTTTCGATTTTGCGAGGCAAGTCCGGATCCTTTTTAAGTCCTTTATGAGTTACCATAATTAGTGCGCCACGAGGACCACGAAGTGTTTTGTGCGTTGTTGTCGTTATAATATGTGCATGTTCGGCCGGACTTTCGTGCACGCCGCCAACAACAAGCCCTGCGATATGTGCAATATCTGCCATAAGATACGCGCCAACCTTGTCCGCAATTTGACCGAACCGTTTAAAATCTATTAACCTTGGGTATGCTGTGTAGCCACAAATAATTAACCTTGGTTTTTCGCGCATTGCCATTTTCTCAATAGCATCATAATCGAGCAGATCATTCCCCCCCAACCCGTAATGGATTATCTTAAATAATCTTCCTGTAAGACCAAGCGGATGACCGTGCGTAATATGTCCTCCTGAGGTAAGTTCAAGACCCATCATCTTATCCCCATTCGCGAGTACCGCAAGATACACTGCGGAATTAGCTGGCGAACCAGATAGCGCCTGAACGTTTACATATGGAACGCCAAAAAGCTTTTTAGCCCGTGTCTGCGCCAGAATTTCAACAGAATCTATAACAGAGTTGCCTTGGTAGTACCTTTTTTTTGGGAACCCTTCTGAATATTTGTTTGTCAAAACAGAACCAAGTGCTTCCATCACGGCCTGAGAGGCATAGTTTTCAGAAGGTATCATATCAATAACCTCTTTTTGCCGTTTCTCTTCAAGTTTAATTAAATCAAAAAGTTCGGAGTCGATTTGTTTTAAATTTTTCATTTTTTTTCAATTATTTTCCAAGCCTTCTTTGTCTTTTTGAAAACTTGGAAATCGCCTCATCGATATCAGTGGGCTTTATATCAGGAAAGTACTTGTCTAAAAAGATGTACTCAGCGTATGCCGCCTGCCATATCATGAAGCCTGACGTACGCATCTCGCCACTTGTCCTAATGATAAGATCCGGGTTGGGGTAGGGCTGGCCGGCCGTATCAAGAAACTTCGGAAAATTTTCCTCAGTTAAATTTCCAATTTCCAATTTCAAATTTCCAATTCTGTTTATCGCCCGAATAATTTCATCGCGGCCTCCGTAGTCTAGCGCAATATTCAATATGTTTTTTTTATAACCTGCCGTCTTCTCTTGCGCATTTTGCACTTTCTTTAAAAGAAAGTTGGGGATTCTATCGGTCCGTCCCAAATGTACAATTCTTACCCCGTCTTCTATCGCCTCCTTTAAGAATTTATCGGTCATCTCAGCGTAGAGCTTCATTAAATATGAAACTTCCTTTTTGGTTCTTTCCCAATTTTCAGTTGAAAAAGCCCATAGGCTAAGCGTATGTATTCCAATCTCCCTTGTATGGCGAACAATTTTTCTTGCAGCCTCAAAGCCGCGCCTATGGCCTTCAAGAGTTGGAAGACCGTGTTCGCGGGCCCAGCGACGGTTGCCGTCAGGAATAATCGTAATATGATTTGGAATTGGTTTATCCATTTATACTACCCTATTCTAACAGAAAGAGTTAGCCAAATCAGCTCATAGAGCCTATTCTATGCGTGCTGTTCTTGCGTCAAGACTCGCGTTCATGTATAATTTACAGATCTTAGCACGTTCGGTTAAATGTTCTGTCCCGCAAAATGCGGGAGACACCGAGCGGAGGTCCGCAAGAATGGCGGAAAGAACAATTATGCGAAATATTACCTTAGAAGAATTACTTGTAGCCGGTTGTCATTTTGGACATCAGGTAAATAGGAGAAACCCCAAGGCGGACGAATTTATTTTTGAGACAAGGTCGAATGTTAATATTATTAACCTCGAGAAGACAAGGGATGGCTTAATCGCAGCAGCCGAATATCTTAAAAATTTATCAACCAAGGGAGGGTATATAGTTGTAATTGGCACAAAGCGTCAGGCAAAGCAGATTGTCCGTGAGGAAGTTGAAAGAGCTCGCAAGGAAGGCGCAAAGGGAATTTTTTACGTCACCTTAAGATGGATTGGCGGAACCCTAACTAACTTTTCAGAAGTCTCAAGAAACGTAAAAAAGCTGTCCGAATTAACAGAATTTCTTGCTTCTGACAAAGCTCATGAATACACAAAGAGAGAAGTTGTTGTATTTGGGAGAGAAAAAGTGAAACTTGAGGATTTATACGGAGGAATTTCCGGAATGGACAGAATTCCAGACGCTTTAGTAGTAATTGGTACGCAACTTGAAACGACCGCGGTAAAAGAGGCAAGATTAAGCGAAATAACAACGGTTGGAATAGTTGACACTAATGCGGATCCCAACATAATTGACTATCCAATTCCGGCAAATGACGATGCGGTTGGTTCTATTAAGCTTATAACTTCATACCTGGCGGATGCTTGGATTGAAGGGGCAAAAATTGCAAATAAAAGTGCGGAAACAAAGATGCGTGAAGATGAGAAACTAAAAGCAAAAGCGCTTGCTCTAGCAAAAAAAGAAGAGGCAGCGGCGATTAATAGGCGACATAATTCATAATGACAGTTGATGTTTCATTAATCAAGAAATTAAGAGAAAAGACCGCCGCAGGAGTAGCTGATGTCCGGGAGGCGCTTGAAGAGGCAAAAGGAGACTTGAAAGCAGCAGAACAATTATTGCGGGAACGAGGATTTGAAAAAGCAGCAAAAAAAGGAGGTCGCGAAACAAAAGCAGGATTAATAGAATCCTATGTTCATCAGGCACGAGTGGGCGCAATGATTGAGGTCTTTTGCGAAACAGATTTTGTAGCAAGAACCGATGAATTTAAAACTTTAACTCATGAGATTGCCATGCAAGTTGCGTCAATGAACCCTAAAGATACTTCGGATCTTTTAAAACAAGAATACATCCGCGATCCTTCAAAAACAATCGCCGATTTAATAAAAGAAACAATCGCAAAACTCGGCGAAAACATAACTATTGGCCGCATTGCGCGTTTTGAAATTGGCAAATAATTTCTCTTTATGATCTTGACAATAGTTGCCTTCATTGTAGTACTTTCACTTCTGGTTTTGGTTCACGAACTCGGCCATTTTCTGGTTGCAAAAAAGTTCGGAATAAAAGTTGAAGAATTCGGATTTGGTTTTCCACCCCGAATTTTAAGTAAAAGAATTGGTGAGACACTTTATTCAATTAATCTTCTGCCGGTTGGAGGTTTTGTAAAACTTTATGGAGAAGATTCTGCGGGCGGAGGCTCGATAAAAACTCAAAACTCAAAACTCAAAACTCAAAACTATGATTCGAAAAGAGCTTTTTTCACAAGACCCGCGTGGCAGAGGGCAATAATTGTTCTGGCTGGGGTTATAATGAATTTCCTTCTTGCAGTTATCCTTATTTCTTATCTTTTTTCAACTCATGGCGTTGCGGTCCCCACAGAAAACATTAGGGTTCTTGAAGTAGCAAGGAATTCACCTGCCGCGTCTTCCGGTCTTAGACAAGGAGATGAGGTGGTATCTATTAATGGCCAACGAATACTGGAAACTTCCGATTTTGCAAAAATCGCAAAACAATCTGCCGGTCGCATGATAGAGCTTAAGCTTGCGAGGGAGGGAAAAGAATTTAGTGTTCAGCTTACTCCCAGAAAGGAAGCCCCAAAAGGAGAAGGACCATTAGGCGTTGCTATTTCAAATATTGAAGTCAAGAAATATCCATGGTACACGGCACCCTTTTATGGAACGCTTGAGGCAACTAAATTTTCATTTCTAATTTTGAAGGGTCTATCAGAAATGGTAATTAATCTTGTGTTCTTGGGGCAAACGCCAACGGGTGTTGCAGGACCTGTGGGAGTTGCTCAACTGACCGGGCAAGCAGTTTCGTACGGCGTGGTTGCGACGTTATGGTTTGTATCTCTTCTGTCATTAAATCTTGCCGTTGTTAATGTTTTACCAATTCCAGCACTTGATGGTGGCCGTTTGTTCTTTATTATGATCGAACTTATTACCAGGAAAAAAGTATCTGCGCGCTATGAAGCAATATCACATGCGATAGGACTCGTAGTTCTCTTAACGCTCATTCTTTTTATCACCCTTTTTGATGTAATACGTCTTCTTTCAGGTCAAAGCATTCTCCCCAAGATGTAAGATCCTAATTGACAAAATCTTATTTAAGATTTAATATGTAATCAAATATGCCGCCAATTGAAAGGTTTTCCCCTAAAACCGTAAACTATTATGACGAACTTATCCCGGCTGTTAAAAAAGTTGTAGAACCTATGGGAGTGCTTCGAGTTAATTCAGGTGAAGATGAACAAACTTTAGAACAATACGTTATATATGCAGTAGGGGAGAACGAAGAAAATGCAACAGCGGTAGTTTTAGTTGGTAATGACGCTTCAGAATCATCTAGAATAAAGGATTTAAATAAAGATATACGGGCACATAGATTGATTGCCCCTCAACCAATCATCGACGGTGTAAAAACGGAACTACATAATATTCGTTCTAACCCACAACAGAGGTAATTTCAGAAATCTCTCATTGATCTCATTCTTCTGTGTCTGTGCCATCATTAAATTAGGACCGTCGACTAGTCGACGGTGTTAAATATGCGAAGGTATAAGCGGTTAACAAAAGAAGATACATATGAAGCGCTTAATAAGGTTCGTGATGCTTTTCTTGCGGCAAAAGACGGAGACGAGGTAAACGAAATTATTAATTCGATACTTACGACCGAAGAAAAATTAAAAATCGGGAGAAGAGTGCTTATAGCAGAATACTTAAAAATCGGGTCATTAACATTAGATGAAATTTGTCTTATGTTAAAAGTAGGAAGATCAACTCTGCAATTTGTGAGTCGTCGAAGATCATTGCATCCAAGAGGATTCGATTTAATAGGTGCAAGAAGTAAGCGAGTTGAAAATGAATACCAAAAGAAAAAACTTCGAGAGGTTGGTGGCTCTCGGCTCGTTTTCAAAAGGAAAGAATATACCGGTTTTAAAAGAAAAGATGTTAAAAGATAATTGGCGATTTGGTTTTTCTATAGTACCGTCGACTAGTCGACGGTGTTATACATAATTAGTGTCTACTTTTAGTATCTAACCATTGTTTATTGAGGCGGTTTTTGATATCCTTGTATCCAGTATAAATCATGGATAACATTGTTTCGAATGTGCGGCAAAAAATGCAAAAGGCGATTGAAGTTATGCGAGCGGATTTTGCGACTGTGAGAACAGGAAAAGCAAGTCCAACCCTGGTTGAGAATATTATTATTAATGCTTATGGAGGGACAAGCCCACTTAGAGTTTTAGAACTTGCGACCATTAACATTCAAGATAACGCAACATTAATCATTAGCCCATTTGATAAATCGCAAATTGCCGACATTGAAAAAGGCATAGCAAACGCAAATGTAGGATTAAATCCGATCGTTGATGGTGATATCTTAAGAATTAGTCTCCCCCCGTTAACCGAAGAAAGACGACTTGAGCTCAGTAGACTTATTAAGCAAAAAACAGAGGCAGGAAAAGTAATGTTGCGCCATGCAAGACATGAGGGTATGGAGGATGCTAAAAAGGCAGCACGTGAGCAAGGTCATTCAGAAGATGAAGTTACGCGAATCGAAAAAGAAATTCAAAAAAATACAGATGAATTTACGGATAAGATGGATCAACTTTTCTCCGAAAAAGAAAAAGAATTAATGACATTGTAATGAAACTTCCCAAAGCCATTGAAAAAGTTATTGAGAGCTTTGAGAAACTTCCGGGAATTGGTCCAAAAACCGCCCAACGTCTTGCCTTTTACCTTTTACATGTGCCCCAATTGGAGCTTGATGAGTTTGGGGGGAATCTGAAAAATCTTAAGACCCAAACGGTGCTATGTTCAATTTGTTTCAACATAGGTGAATCTGATCCATGTTGGGTTTGTTCAGATAGTACGCGCGACAGTTCAACAATTTGTATAGTTGAGGACGCGCTTGATCTATTGGCTGTCGAGCGCAGCGGTAAATTCCGCGGAGTTTACCATGTTTTGCACGGGGTTATAGACCCTCTAAATAGTATTGGCCCAGACGATATTTATATTCCGCAGCTTGCTTTAAGAATCAATTCGCCAGATGGCGGACCAAAAACTAAAATTCAAGAACTAATACTTGCTACTAATCCAACAATGGAGGGTGAAGCTACAGCCCTTTATATAGTTCGCGAACTTTCGAAGAGTAATTCAAACGGTTCGAGTAAATTAAAAATCACAAGAATCGGTCGGGGTTTGCCGATTGGTTCAGATATCGAATACGCTGATGAGGTAACTATTGAGCGGGCGCTTGAGGGCCGCCGCGAATACTGATCTTC
>CAYHUY010000028.1:0-5966 GCA_964360265.1 uncultured Gammaproteobacteria bacterium
GACTTTTTGCCAAAAGAAGCCCGGAAGCGGCAATACGTTATTGATGCCTTGAGAAAGGTTTTTGAGTCTTATGGCTTTGAACCGCTCGAAACTCCAGCATTAGAATACGCCGAGATACTCGAAGGGAAATACGGTGAAGAAGGAGAAAAATTAATGTATAAATTTGAGGATAATGGCGGAAGAAAAGTTGCGCTCCGATACGATCAAACAGTGCCTTTGGCTCGCGTTGTTGCTCAATACGGAAACAGTCTCCCTCTACCCTTCAAACGTTATCAGATACAAAATGTCTGGCGCGGCGAGAACCCGCAACGCGGCCGCTTCCGCGAATTTCTGCAATGCGACATAGACACTGTCGGGGTAGAAAGTTTGTTAGCCGATGTTGAAATTATTGCCTGTGCCTTAAATAGCTTGGACAGGTTGGGTTTTAAAAAAATAAAATTATTAATAAACGATAGGGACACATTTGAAGGCATCGACAACGCGATTATTGGTTCGATTGATAAATATAAGAAGGTTGGAAAAGAAGACGTTTTAAGAGAGCTAACTCAAAAAGGAATGAAGCAAGATGAGGCAAAAACTATACTTGATAAAATTTTGTCGACTAAACCCAACGCCAGAATTACAAAAATATTTGACTTAATTCGTCCTCTCTTGAAAACTAGCCTAACTATCGAGTTTGACCCAATACTCGCAAGGGGATTAGATTACTATACGGGTTTGATTTTCGAAATTGAGATTGAGGGCTACGCCGCGGGGTCTGTATGTGGTGGTGGCAGATATGACAACTTGATTGGTATGTTCGGCGATAAACAAATACCTGCTGTTGGATGTGCTTTTGGGTTCGACCGTGTAATCGAAGCCATGGATGAATTCAAATTATTCCCAGACGAACTTCTCACAACCAAAGTCCTGGTTACGGTCTTTTCTGAGGAGCTTTCGGAAAAATCCCTTGAAGCAGTTTCTATTCTTAGAAAAAAAAGAATAAATGCAGAAATTTACCTTGATGAAAATTCTAAGATGGATAAACAATTAAAATATGCGGATGCAAAAGTGATTCCATATGTTGTTATTATTGGTACGCGCGAAGCGGAATCAAATTCGGCCACTATCAAAAACATGAAAACTGGCGAACAGCAAACCATACCCATCGAACTGCTTCCTGATTTAATAAAATAATTTTTGCTTCTTTCATACTTAATACTTTATACTTAATATTTGATACTATTTTATGCTATCAAATAAATTTCGAACTGCAGTTATTGCCTTAATTATTGCCAACATCATTTGGGGCGCAGCGCCACCAATATTTAAATGGGCGCTTCAAGATATTGGCCCTTTCACTCTAGCCTTTCTTCGGTTCGCCATTGCCGCGCTTCTGATTCTCCCTTTTGCCTATAAACATCTCAAGGTCAAAAAGGAAGATATCGCTGAGGTTTTCTTGATCGGATTTTTAGGAGTAGTCATAAATATTTCATTCTTCTTCTTTGGTTTAAAATATGCCCCCTCTATTAATGCTTCCATCATAGGTTCAGCCGGTCCAATCTTTCTAATTCTCTTCGCTTTTCTATTCCTTCGCGAAAAACCTAAGAGAAAAGTCATTATCGGAGGGCTATTGGGGCTTGCGGGAGTTATTTTGATAATGATCAAGTCTCTATTCTCAAGCGAACCCAATCTTGATCTACTTGGAAATGCTTTCTTCTTTATTGCGATGCTTGGAGGATTAGGTCATATAATTTTAGGCCGCCAATTGTTGAGAAAATATGAACCTTTAGGTCTTACCTTTTGGTCTTTTTTAATTGGGGCCCTCTGTTTTTTGCCGCTTTTTATAAATGAGAATTTAAACCAAACATTTCTTGCAAATATAACCTTACCTGTTATTGTTGGGGTTTCTTTTGGGGCAATACTCTGCTCAGTACTCGCATATTTTCTTTTTTTCTGGGCTCTAAAATATATGCCTGCCGCAGAAAGTGGAATATTTGTTTACTTAGATCCACTGGTTACGGTAATAATAGCCTTGCCCCTCCTTGGAGAGAAACCCGATACTTTCTACTATATTGGATCGATTTTTGTTTTCTTTGGAATTTATATTGCGGAAGGCCGCCTCCACTACCACCCTATCCACCTATTTAGGCGCCAGGAGTAAGCAGATAAATTCTTGTTGTATTCTTGCTTATTATGATCAAATTCGATATAATTAATAAGTTATGAAGGCGCAAATTCATCCACAATACTTTGATGATGCACAAGCTGTTTGTTCTTGCGGCAATCGCTTTACAGTGGGGTCAACCAAACAAACAATCCACGTAGAACTCTGCTATGATTGCCATCCCTTTTATACAGGCCAGCAAAGATTTGTTGATTCGGCATCACGTATTGAAAAATTTAAGATGAAACAGGAAGTGGCAAGCAAAACAAAGACTGTTAGGAGACAAAGGGAAGAAAAAAGACAAGAATATCAACCCCAGACATTGCGCGAAATGCTGCAGACTTTAAAACGTTAAGAGCGTTTAATTTCGGTTCGTAAATTTTAATTTCTATGGATGGCGACTACTTAAAAACTCAGATTGATCTTCTCGAACAAAGAATTCGTGAAACAGAACAGCTACTCTTAGATCCTGAGATGGCGTCTTTGGCGCAAGCCGAAATCGACGAACTTAAAAAACAAAAAGAGGCGCTTGAGGAAGCTACAAATGGTAATAATTCGGGCGAACCCTTCGGTTTCGATCAGGGCGAGCGGACAACGAACGAATCTCCTTCCGACCTTGACCGAAAAAATGTAATCCTGGAAGTAAAAGGTGCTGCTGGGGGAGATGAGGCTAAGATTTTTTCAAGCGAGCTTCTCCGCATGTACAAAAGATATGCTGAAATCAATGGATTTCGAACTGAAACACTTGACGAAAACTCAATTAAAATTATCGGCAAGGCTTCAGATGGCGGAATCTTTGGCTTATTTAAATACGAAGCCGGAGTACACCGCGTGCAAAGAATTCCCGATACTGAAAAGCGCGGGCGCGTTCATACGTCAACTGCCGTTGTCTCGGCACTACCGGAACTTGAAGATATTGATTTGCATATAAACGCAGACGATATTGAATTTGACGCATTTAGAGCCGGTGGTCACGGAGGACAAAACGTAAATAAGGTTTCAACAGCTGTTCGATTGAAACATAAACCAACAGGCATAGTAGTAACCTGCCAAACAGAACGTCAGCAGAATCAAAACCGTGAGAATGCGCTTGATTTGCTCCGCGCAAAACTCTGGGAGATGAAAATCGAAAAGCAAAATAAAATAATAAGTGAACTTAAGTCAACTCAAGTTGGAAAAGGTATGCGCGCCGAGAAGATTCGAACCTATAACTTTCCCCAAGACCGCCTGACGGATCATCGAATTGGAAAATCTTATCACAATCTTCCTGCTATTATGGACGGCGGCCTGGAAAAAATACTAGTCGACCTTCGCGCTGCAGAAAAAACAGAACTCTAAAAATTTGCCTAGGTGTTTTGGAGGACCTCAACAACTTGGTCAAGTGTCAACTTTGAACCCTTCATCTTAAGATTCTTAGAACTACCGTTTAGGAGCATCCTCTTTGAAACATGAAGATACCAGGAGGCATCAGGATCCATTTTTTTGAGCCGCTCATAAACCGCAGTTAAGTCTATATCAATATCCTCGAAAATGTTTTCGTTTTTAGTTTTAAGTTTTGAGTTCTGAGTTCTTTTCTTTGGACGAGCTTTAATCCGAACCGAACCCGTTGCGGGATCTTTCCTAACCGCTAGAACAAACCCTCGCGTTTGACCAAACTTTAAAACCGCATCATTTAGGGTTTCTACCGCAAGAGATTTTCCCCATTTTGTATGAAACTCTATGCCCTTCTGCTCTATTTCATTCTCTGCCCAGACCTTATTTTCAAAATAATGCAGAAGACTATCCAACGCGTCCATTCCAAATCTCATACAGGATTCGTCATCTTTTGGGTAGATAAGTTTTATGCCATGAATTAAAGATACAATTGAAAAATCATATATATCTAAATTCGGATTCTGATAGAAAACTTCCTGGAAATGGTCATCATCTACAACATACTCAACTATTCGTTTTAGTGCTTCTTTTTTGTTTTCATTTTTGTCTAGTGGATCATTGTGCTTTAAGACGTAGTCAAATGCAAGAGAGGTTGCGCAAGTATTTTCATCCTCTGTTTGGTGGTGATCCAAAGGCCCAAGTCCCGTGTCAACGTGAATTACATCATGACCATCAACCCCGATTGGAACGGGTGCAATTTTTTCGATTATCCCGCCTGTTCGAATATACTCTCCACTTAGTTTTTCTCCGGCAGGAACAAATTTAAATTCGGCGTTTTCCCATCCCGGCAAAAATCTTTTTATTACCCACGCAGACGCAACTGCGTCAAGATCACAAGCCCTGTGAGTAATAATAAATTTCATAACTGATTACGTCTACTGTTGATCCTCAAGTATAATCATTCTATAGTATCTTGACAAGAGACATCAAATATCCCTATCATTATTACATGGACCCAAAAAAACAAGATTTAACTCCCGAATTAAAACAGATTTACGATAGAGTCATGAACACTCAGGTTGCCGGCAAGACACCAGCAGGATTAAATTCAGCACCAGACACACCAATATCTAGCACCCCCCCGACAAATACTCAATCGCAAAGTGCTGCAACTCCTCTTGTGAATCCGACTATCTCACAACCGGGAACCACCCAGGAAAGTGTTAGTCAACCCTTTTTATCATCCGTTCCTCCACGCCCAATAGCCGATACAAAGCCATTTGTTTTTACGGGTAAAAAAATTGAAACCTCAAGTACCTTACCGGAAGGAAACCAGGTACAGGCAAACGGTAGCAAGAAGATGTCAGGAAAAATTATCGCGGTTTCAGTTGGAGCTTTAATTATTCTGTGGTCAGTATTCTGGGCGAAATTCTTCGGCCTATTTTAACCTCTTGATTGCTTCGCTAATATCAATCGTTTCTGTTTGGTTCGAATTTCTTTTTTTCCATTCCACCTTTCCAACTCCCGCTTTTGAGGAGACTACAAGACGAACAGGAATTCCAATAAGATCAGCATCTGCAAACTTCTCACCGGCAGAAACTTCTCTATCATCCCAAAGCACTTCAACGTTGCCCGAAACTAATTCTTCGTAATTCTTTTTAGATTGATCCTTATTCCCTATATTTATAAGGTGAGCACCAAACGGCGCCACCTCTTGTGGCCAAATAATTCCCTTATCGTCATTGTAAACTTCAACAACTGTACCCATAAGTCGCGATATTCCAATACCGTAACACCCCATTACTACAGGTTTTTCTTTACCATTTTCATCTTTATATGTTAATCCAAAAGTATCTGAAAATTTTGTTCCCAGGGGGAATATATTGCCAACTTCAATTGTTTTTACGCGTTTTAATGGTCCGTGGCCCAGGTCGCATTGTTTACCTTCCTCTACTTTTGTAATTTCCGAATTCTGCGAAAAATCACCGCCGGGACAGTAAATTATTTCATCCTCACCATTTTCACATAATACTTGAAACTCATGGGAACGCTCGCTGAATGCTCCACCGGATGCCTCAGTTAAAATTGCGTCAAGACCGCATCTTTCAAAAACTTTTTTATAAACATCTTTCATTAAATCGTAGTATTTACTAAAGTCATCTTCATCTGTGTGAAAACTGTACAAATCTTTCATCAAGAATTCTCTTCCCCGTAAGATTCCGCTTTTGGCTCGCGCTTCATCCCTGAATTTAGTTTGGATTTGGTATAGGGACAAAGGTAAATCACGATAAGATGAAACGAATTGAGAAACTAAAGGAACTAAAGCTTCTTCATGGGTAGGACCCAATGCATATTCGTTTTTGTGTTGAGAAGCTAATTTGAAAAGCGCATCAAAGCTATTCCATCTCCCTGTTTTTCCCCAATTTTCTTTATTTTGTAATGCTGA
>CAYHUY010000029.1:0-5618 GCA_964360265.1 uncultured Gammaproteobacteria bacterium
TGACTTTTAATTCGCAAATTGCTATAAACACAAACCATGGCAGGACCTGAAAACGGCGGAGTAAGAGAACAAGCAGCGTTAGGTGATCATCTTGGAAGAAAACCTGAAGATGTTTCCTCGCAACAAATAGCAGTAGTCACAGGCGCCTCTAGAGACATAGGTAAGGGCATTGTTGAAGCTCTTGCTTCAGAAGGGTTTACCATTATTGCAAATCACCGCGATCCCCAAAAAGAAAAAAGGAATACTGAAATTCGCGGGACAGTTGAGGCTACTGGAGGAGAATGGCATATCGGTGATATCACAACCGAAGAAGGAAGATCAGGTCTGGTTGATATTGTTGATAGGCATGGTGGAAAGCTGGATTTCCTTGTCCTTAATGCTGCAGGCCCTTCGCGAGAAATAAATGTTGTTGCAAACCTGGCATTGATTGATGTTTTTTTGCCTAGAATGAATAAGGACGGAGTGATAATTTTTCCGCAAAGCACAATCGGACACTTCGTAGATTTGATTGATCCAAGTCAATTGACAACGGCAGGGTACGAAAATGTTGCGTCCTCAAAAAACGAAGCAGAGAGAGAATTTAGAAAAAGAACAGAAGAGTTTGACGAGCGTAGTGTAAAATTTTTTGTGGTTTGTCCCCCGGAGGTATCGGATACTACTAACATTCGACTGTTTAACTCGCGAGATAAAGAGGCGTCGGCAAAATCTGCAGCATTTTCAAGAGGTTTGGGTCTGCCCGAAAAAGTAACGGTACGTGACGTTGGAGAAAAAGTCGTAGATCTTATTCAAAGAAAAGATAAACTTCCTCAGGGTTATACGGAATTTTTCAGTGGAACAATTGACGCGCGTCCTATCCTCAGAACCATCTATGATGGTGGCAATGCCGTTTATATTGATACCTTAGAGGAAAATGGGGTTGGACATTCTATGGTTTCTGAATTACGACTTGAAGAGGCAAATCTGAGATTAGTTGAAGAGGCGCAAGGTGATCTTTATCGCGCAACAGCAACAGTTCAAGTAAAACCTGAGTATGCTATTGGGCATTTTGGTATTTTACCCGGGCATAAAGGGATCCGAGCCGCAGTGGAGACACTGCAGAGAATTTTTGAAAAAAATGATCCAAGATTAACTCTTCAACTTGCATCAGTTCAAAACGTAGAATTTACCGGTATGATTGTACCCGGGAGCGTAATGGATATTGCAGTAGAGGAAACACAGGGAGATGAAGCGGATATGATCTATGATGCAGTCGTAAAAGTAGGCGGAGAGGTATGCAATAAGATTGAAGGAATGAGATTCAGAGTAATTGATAAGCCAAACGGAGAATCTCTGCGGGCTGATCAATTAGTAGAAATAATGGCTCAGGGAATGGGGCTTTCGACCGGAGGTTTTTCGCTAGATCATCAGGACAAACTGCCGCTATTTAATAGTTTTAGTAAGGCAATATTTGGGAGAATGCCACAAAGAGGAGAGGCTATTCGAATTGAATCATCTATTGTTGACACGGAAGATGAGAGAAGAATTGAAGGATCAGTAAAGGTATTTGCCGGAGTTGACCTTATCGCAGAAGCAGGGAGTCTTAAAGCTTCTATATGGCCAGCTAATTTTGTGAGATCCCGAATCGCAAGAGCACAAAGAGCGGCAGATTAGCTTCCTATTTGTTTTCGAAATAGTTGTATACGTTTTTTGACAGTTGGGCGATGCGTTCAGCAGCGGTCTGCGGCGATTTTGATTCGGACAAAACTACAATTAGTATTGGGTCTTTTCCAAAAATTATCCCGGCGTCATGCTTAAAGTTTCCAAGCTCACCGGTTTTATGCGCTACTTCAATGTTGCTTGGTAAATATTTAGGGATCCTGTCGTTGAGTTTTTGCCGAGCTAAAAGATCAAGCATTTTTTTGGAACTTTCACTATCGATCATAGTCCCTTGATACAACTTTTCAAAAAATAGAGCAATATCTTCTGCGGTGGTTTTTGGCGGTTCACCGAGACTCGAATTTTTAAATCCTTGTTCTCTCATAAAACTTGAAACACGTGAATTTCGAACTTCTGAGACCAAAAGTAGAGCAGCGTAATTATGAGAAGTAGTGATCATCTGGCTGATTGCATCCCCAACTTTCATTGTGACCGTGCCCTCTGTGAGCCCTGCTGAGTCAGTACTTATTTTGAATAGGTTATTTAATTCCTCGACTTCTCGGCTTAAAGTCTTGTCCTCCAAGATATTTCCATCAAGAATAAATTTATAGGTTGCGCCCATAACCCAAAGCTTATAAAGGCTTGCCGGCTCAAAACTGCGATCCCCATTTTGGGTAAACGTTTCATGAGTTTTTAGGTTTTTTATCACTATTGCGTAAGTTCCTGTAGAGTCGGCAAGAGCATACTCCACAATGGATTTAATCTGAGCACTGTTTTGGGGTAGGAGAACGTTTTTTGCCTTTTCAAAACTTTCTGCTAGAGGAAATATAATTTGTGAGCTTTGTTGAGGTGCTATTCGAATTAATAATAAAGCAAATATTATTGATCCAATAAATATTATCAAAAAATCCTTAAGACTCATGTTGTCAACTACAGTTCTGATAACATCCGGGGGTTAATTCTCAGGATTCTATCATCGTTTGCGTCCGGATTTCCACGACTATCTCGATTACTCGTCGCGACATACAACATATTATCGGGTCCCAACACAACATCTCGAAGCCTTCCATGCTCGTTTTTGAAGTGTTCGACAAGCTTTTGTTCATTTATTCTATATTCAAAAAGTGCAGTACCGCGAAGACCTGCAAAAAAAATCGAATCATTGAAGAATGCCGCGCCTGCCGGCGCCCAAGTTTGGCTGCCGCTTTGTATGACGGGCGAAACCACCCCTGTCCTTGTTTGTTCTCCGCGAATTTCAGGCCATCCGTAATTTTTGCCAGGTTCGATTAGATTTAATTCGTCAGTCCCGCTTGATCCGTGTTCCGTTGACCAAAGACGGCCATTGTTATCCCAGGTTATTCCTTGAGGGTTTCTATGGCCGTATGAATAAATTCGCGTTCCGAATGGATTACCGCGAGCTGGGTCTCCGTCCCGAGTAACTCGAAGAATTTTCCCCGCAAGGGAATTTCTATCTTGGGAAAGAGACGGTTCTTGTGCGTCTCCGGTTGTAATATATAAAAACCCGTCAGGCCCAAATTTTATTCTTCCTCCGTCGTGATTCGGCGCCCCAGGAATTCGGTCAACAATTATTTTATCTTCCACGAGTTTTTCGTTTTCAAATTTGTAGCGAACAACCCGATTAAGAGTGTTATTGCCGTCGCCAGAATAGGTATAATAAAGGTAAACATACTTATTTGAAGAAAAATCGGGATCAAGAGCTATCCCGTGCAGTCCCCCTTCGCCAACTGCCCGAACATCTATGCTTACTATCGGCTCGACATTTCCATTCGAATCAACGATTCTAACTCGACCTGGCCTTTCCGTAACCAATATTCGTCCATCGGGAAGAAAAGCAAGGGCCCAGGGAATCTCAAGGTTTTCAGCAAACACAGAGACTGTTTGGGTTTGCTGTGGTAAAGATTTAGTTTCTCTTTCAATTTTTGGCGTTTGCGATTCAAGAGGACGAAACATTAAGAAAGCGCCCAAAAGTAGAATAAGAACGCCAAATCCAACTATTATTTTGGTCATGGTTTTGATATTATAACACCATCAATACTGACGGAGGAGGTGGGCATGATTGTCTAGAAATTTAATAATCATAGTAGTTGTTATAATCGTCGTGATCGGAGGAGTCATATTATTAGCAGGACAGCAGGGGAAGAAGAGCGCGACTCAGGCGCCAACAGAAGCGGTTCGAGAACAACCTGCTCCGACAGAAGTAATTCAAGAAGAAGAAGTTGCAACGGAAGAAGCCGGTATGACGGGAAAAGCATCTATCGAAATCAAGAATTTTACTTTTGGACCAAAAACAATAACCGTTAAGAAAGACACAAAGGTTACTTTTGCGAATCAGGACTCGGTTAGTCACACGGCTACATCTGATGACGGAAGTTTTGACACAGGATTATTGGCAAAGGGCGAATCCCAGTCAATTACATTTGATGAGGCTGGGACTTACAATTATCACTGTACGCCTCATCCCAACATGAAGGCGACAATAATTGTCCAGTAAGATAAGCGTTTCTTTATGCTTGATGATCTCAGAAAGGACACTAGGAGAGTTTCGAATCTTGAAAAAGCAAAAATTCTTTCCCGGTTTTTTAAAACTGGGAAAGGAGAGTATGGTGAAGGAGACATTTTTTTAGGAATTACAGTACCTGTTTGCCGAACTTTTGCGATAAAATACAAGAACATTAGTTTTAGTGAGACTCGTGAATTGTTAAAATCAAAAATCCACGAAGAGAGATTAATCGCGCTTTTAATTTTAGTTCATAATTTTAAAATAGGGTCGGACCCTGATCGCAAAAACATATTTAACTTTTATCTTACGTCGACAAAATTTATCAACAATTGGGATTTAGTGGATTTATCGGCTGACAAAATTGTAGGAGAATATTTGTTGGACAAAAACAAAAAATTGTTGATTGAGTTTGGGTTCTCAAATAACTTGTGGGAAAGAAGAATTGCTATGATTGCAACATACGCATTTATTAAAAAGGGAGAGTTCGAATGGACTTTTCGCATTGCTTCTCAATTGATCAACGACAGAAATGACTTAATTCAAAAAGCACTTGGCTGGATGCTGCGTGAAGTTGGTAAACGCTGCGGTCAAAACATCGAGGAGGAATTTCTAATTCACCATTATAAAAAAATGGGCCGCACCGCTTTAAGATATGCCATAGAACACTTTAAAGAAAATAGACGAAAAGAATATTTACTAGGTATAGCATAGGCTCTTGACAAAAATAATTTTGCTGATATGCTTAGTAAATGAAAAATAAGGGATTATTAATAGGAGCGGTAATTATTATTATTTTAGCTGCTTTTGGCGGATATATGTTTCTCAATAAATCTCAAGGAATTCCCTCTTCGGGTACGGAGAATGATACGGGAAATGTTTTTACCTCTATTCAGGATGCATTGTCAAAGTCCGTAAGTCTTAAATGTGACTTTACGGATGAGAGCGGAAGAAAAACAGTAGCATATGTCAAAAATGGGGCTGTTAGAGCAGATATCGCCTCCCCGAATGCAAATGAGTCAGGAAGCGTAATTGTTAAGGACAAAAAAATATATTTTTGGAACGCACAAGGTGGATTTATGATGGAAGTTCCTGAAACTACACCGGAAGAAGGGGCAGCAAAACCTGAAACAATGCAGGGGCAAGATATTGTTGGGAGTCTCGAGCAATACAAGGATTCCTGTAATGCTGCAATTGTATCAGATTCTCTTTTTACCCCCCCAAGCGATGTAGACTTTCAGGACTTTTCAAAAATGATGGAGCGGACGATGCCAACAGGCACAGGTTCCGGTTCAAAAAATCAACCGACGATAGATTCTAAACAGTATGAGGATCTTATGAAGCAATACTCCGCCCCCCAATAGTCCTTGCAATCCCCAACCCAAAAGAGTATATTCCAATTATTGCTGCCCAAAAGGGCAGTTTTTTTATGACTATTTGCCTAGGGGGAGGTGAATTAAATGTT